>CAZEMW010000224.1:0-6323 GCA_964513105.1 uncultured Fibrobacterota bacterium | reverse complement strand
CGGTGTTGTCGGATTTGACGCCCATGTTCTGGTGCAGAATCAGAGCATGCTGCACGTATTCTATAATTCAGGATACGAAATTGCCACGAAACGGGAAAGTGATACCTATCTGATTTCCTTTGATTTCGAAAACCAGAAGTAATTTCCCCCCTGAACGAATCAGGGATTTCTTCGCCGGAAAACCAATGAAGACTCCTCATGGTTTTCCGGCTTTTCCCGTCGTGATTCGATACGGAAACCAACACCCTCGGCAGCAGGACGGACAATCATGGGTAACGACGACACGCAGCAGGTGTATGTCGGACTGGATGTCGGCTCAACAACCGTAAAAGCGGTTGTGGCGGATGCCAACGATACCATACTGTGGAAAGACTATCGCCGCCACAACGCTCGACAGCCGCAGACCGTAAGAGATTTCATGACCGAAATTGAGTCTCGGTTCCCCTCCGCGACGCTCAACGTGTTTATTACCGGAAGCGGCGGACGCGCCCTGGCACCCTTTCTTCGAGCCCGCTACATTCAGGAGGTCAACGCGGTCACCTATGCCGTGGAAAAGTTGCACCCCGATACCGGCTCCGTGGTGGAACTCGGGGGACAGGATGCGAAGATTATCATCTGGAAAGAAGATGAGCAGGGGCGCAAGTCGACGATCACCTCGATGAACGATAAGTGCGCCGGGGGGACCGGAGCTACTATCGACAAAATTCTGGCGAAAGTTGGGATTGCGCCCGAGGACGCCGGCCGGATCAAGGCCGAGGGGAAAACGATCCACCATATCGCCGCAAAATGCGGTGTTTTTGCCGAGACCGATGTGGTAGGCCTTTTGAAAAGTGGGGTTGACCGCGAAGAGATAGTCGTCTCGCTGTGCTCCGCTATTGTCAAGCAGAATCTCGAAGTCCTGGTTCGTGGAAACCTGCTGCGCGACAAGGTGCTCCTCCTTGGAGGTCCCCACCGGTACTTGCCGATCCTTTCGGACATGTGGCGAGAACAGATACCGGAAACCTGGCGCATTCACAATCACATTCCGCTCGAGACCAATCCCGACAAAAGTGTTTACGTTCCTCCCGACGCCGAGTACTTTGCGGCGGTGGGTGCGATTCTTTTCGGGAAGAAGAGCGATGAGCTGTTCGAAGTGCTGCACGACGGGGAGCATCGAGCCGGAGGGGTCTATGCGGGGATCGCCGATCTCGAGAGCTACATACGTGAAGGACGGCTCAAACAGCTTCAGGCCGGTGGTGCCGTTCGTGACGGGCTGGTCGCGTCCGAAGAGGAAGAGAAGGAGTTTGCGGAGAAATACACCATTCCGCCGTTTCACCCCACCACTCCCTCCGGGGGAACGGTTCGAGGATATATAGGCATTGACGGCGGGTCGACCAGTTCAAAAATGGTCCTTGCCGACAAGGACGGAACCCCATTGTACAAAGATTACGTCTTGTCACGGGGCAACCCTATTCTTGATGTGCGAGACATGTTTGCCCGAATGATAGAGTGGCGCGACAAAACCGGGATTTCTCTCGATATCAAAGGAGCGGCAGTGACCGGGTATGCCGCCGAGATTCTGCGTCTCGCATTCAGTCTTGATCTATCGGTCGTGGAAACGGTTGCTCACATGAAAGCGGCAGTCACCCATTACGGGAATGTCGATGTTATCTGTGATGTCGGTGGTCAGGATATCAAAGTGCTTTTCATGAAGCACGGGCGAGTGGTTGATTTCAGGCTCAATACCCAGTGCAGTGCCGGAAACGGCTATTTCCTGCAGGGCATGGCGGATCAGTTCGGTATACCGATAGAGGAATATGCCGAACGGGCGTTCCGTGCTCGTAAAGCCCCCGCCTTCAATTACGGCTGCGCCGTGTTCATGGAACAGGACAAGGTAAACTTTCAGCAACTGGGATGGTCCAAAGACGAAATCATGGCGGGCCTTGCCCTGGTGCTTCCGCTTAACATCTGGAATTACGTCGTGCAGGAGAGTAACCCGGCTCGCCTGGGAAAAACGTTCCTGCTTCAGGGCGGCACGCAGAAAAACCTTGCCGCGGTCAAAGCACAGGTCGACTTTATCAAGAGCAAGGTTCCCGAATCAGAAGTATTTGTCCACAAGTATGCCGACATCAGCGGGGCTATCGGGGCGGCGATGGAGGCCGCGGAGAGGGTTCCGGAGGGGACAAGTACGTTTATCGGGCCCGACGACGCTTCAAAGGTTGCATACGAATCGCGAAACGACGGGGATACCCGGTGCCGGTTCTGTGGAAACCGCTGTCCTCGTACCTTTATAGACATCCATGTTCGATCCGACCGCACCGTTCGGTACATTGCCGGTTACGGATGCGAGAAGGGTGAAGTGGACAACGCAGAGGAGATGCGGGCGCATCTGAAGCAGAAAGAAGAGTTACGTAAAAGCTATCCAAACCTTGTCGACCTTGCCGCCGAAGAGGTCTTCGCGGAATACGATTTCGAACCACTCCCCGAGGCCGGCACCACGATTCCCGACTGGTTTCGGGACAAGTATTTTACGCTTGAGGAGAAACGCACGCGCAAAAGCAAGGCCTTTGCGCGATCCGATGCAACGCATGAACGTGAACGTTCTGAGATAGTCGTGGGCATTCCCCGATTGTTGAACATGTTTTATTACGCACCATTCTTCTCAACCTACTTTCGCGCCCTCGGCGTATCAAAAGTGGTATACTCCGATTTTACGACTTCAAAACTCTGGAGTGAGGGAAACAAGTGGGGCGCAATCGATCCCTGTTTTCCCGCGAAAGTGGCCCCCGCCCATGTGTATGATCTTCTCAAAGAAGGCTCAAGTACCCATATCTGCTTTCCGCGCATAACGCACCTGCAAACCATGGTGGAGAACACGCTGGCGAATACTGCCTGCGTTATTCAAATGGGTACTCCCGAAGTGTGTGATGCAGTATTCACCCGTGAGCGCGACATATTTGCGGATTTCAATACGTCATACTGGAAACCGCTTGTCGGTATGGAAAAGCCGCGGGAGGCCCGGGGGCATCTGCTCACCTATTTTCAATCCCGACTGAATATAACGTCGGATGAGAACACCTGGGCGGTGGAACAGGGTTTTCGCGCCATGGAAACGTATCTCGAGCGTCTTCGGAGCGCGGGGCGACAGGTGCTCGACAATCTGGTGACCGAGAATCGGATCGGCGTACTGATGATCGGTCATCCGTACCATCACGATCCCGGCCTGAACCACCGTATCCTTGACGAACTGCAGGCACACGGCTTCCCGATTCTCTGCATAGAATCGCTTCCGATCGATGATGCGTTTCTTGGACCGCTGTTTCAGGGGGACGCCGGGGTCGCGGAGGCGGCACCGCCGTTGGACATCAAGGATGTCTGGCAACGCAATTTCAACCGAAATACAAATCAGAAAGTATGGGCGGCCAAAGTCGCGGCACGTCATCCGAACCTTGCCGTTATCGATTTCAGCAGTTTTAAATGCGGGCACGACGCTCCAACCTATTCATACATTTCCAACATTCTGGACGCTTCGGCAACCCCTCATTTTCTCTTTCACGATCTTGACCAGAACAAACCGGCCGCCAGTATCAAAATTCGACTGCAGACCATTGAGTACTTTCTGAATCTCGAAGCAGAGAGACTTTCCGCGCCGGCGACGAAGAAGGAAACGGCCCATGCATGAATCGAACAATGTGAGTACTCCCGAATCGGTGAAATATCCGAAATACGTTCAATCGGAGCAGTGGTATGGATACAAGAATCCTCCATGGCTCAAGAAGGATAAGAAACGGGTTACGATGCTGTACAGTTTTGTCGAGCGTCGGAAATCATTTTTTATGCGGGCGTATTTTGAACGATTCGGTTTCAAATACGAAGATCTCGGGGACCATGTCAAGGAAGACGTCCGATGGGGTAAAGAGTATGGAAACCGAATGCAGTGCAACCCCATGTATTTCACTTCGGGAGCGCTGATCAAGAATCTGGTACGAATACAACGGGAAACCGGATTAACCAAAGAGGAGATTGTCGACCGGTATGTTTTTCTGGGCGGCGGTGGGCAGTGCGGCCCATGCCGCTACGGCATGTACCCGCTTGAGTATTTCAAGGTGGTAAACGATGCGGGTTTCAAAGATTTTCGCATGTTTCTCCTGACTTCGGATATCAACGAGCCGGCGCCGCCAAACAGCGCATTTGTTTTCAACATGCCCTTTTACCTGAATTTCGTAGTTGCCTTTGTACTGGCGGATCTTATGCATATTGCCGAATGCGCACTCCGCCCGTATGCCCAAGACAAAGAGCAGGCGCTGCGGGCGATTCGCGATGCGGAAAAGACTCTTCTCGATGCGTTCCGGAGTCGTCTGTATCTCCTCAAAATTCCGCGTGCATTAAAAAAGATCGGAAAAATGTTCGCACAGATTCCCCGCCGCAACGTCCGTCTCCCCCACATCTATGTGACGGGAGAAGTATTTGCCAACCTGGCACACAATGACGGGAATTACAACCTTCGCCGATTCATTATGGACGAAGGATGCGAAGTGTATCCCGGCCTGTTCACCAACCGCGCCTTGTACGAAACCTGGCGTCGATCGCGTGAAGCCATTCGTAAGATCACCTATGCCGAATCTCCCGAAGAGCGAAAAATATGGGAGAAATCACTTCGAAAGCAGGGAACGAGCCGACGGGTCATTCTCGGCCTGTATCGACATTTTACCAAAGCGTTCAATGCAGGACAATTCGGAGGGCGAGACGATTTGTACGATCTCGACGCGCTGGCCGCCTCGGCAAAGGAGTATTATCATCCGGAGATTTTCGGTGGTGAGGGAAACCTGGAGATCGCCGAAGCCCTTCACTTTGCGGGAACGGTCGACGGCTTTATTTCAAGCAAACCATTCGGCTGTATGCCTTCTTCGGGGGTCTCCGACGGTGTTCAGGCGAAAATAACCTCCATGCACCCAAATCTCAACTTCCTCTCCATCGAGACCAGTGGAGATAACGAGGTGAGTATTTTGAGCCGGGTATCCATGCTTCTTTTCAAAGCAAAGGAGAAAGTCGGCCGGGAACGAACCCGGCGCTAGTAGAGCGATTCCAAAATAACGTTACAATCTCGCTGGCGCTCAGCGGCGCAGTCTTCGTTGCTCAATCGTCAAATACTTCCAGTATTCTCCTCATTCGCGCCTCGATTGCCCCACTGATCGCTCACCGATTCAGTAACGTTACTTCGGAAACGCTCTACTAGTGTGGTGTCCGACAATTGGCGTGGGTAGGCGGCGTCGGGTATTTCCGACCGATTCGGATAGGCCGGGAGTGATGCACGCCGGGAGGAAAAGCCGAATCGGCAACAGTTGCATTACCCATGCGAGATTTTGGCATCAATTATGCTTTGGAATTATCGACTCTCGGCAGGTACAATTATTATTGAAAAGGAGAAATCTGTCCAAACATGACTTGGCACAGTAAATCTACCGCCGACGCACTTAACGAACTCTCTACCGGCAACAGCGGAATATCCGCCGGGGAAGCAGAAGCAAGACTTTCCAAATACGGCCCAAATGAACTTCGGGCGAAAAAAGAGGTAAACCCGTGGCACCTTCTGCTGGGGCAGTTCAAGAATGTGCTCATTCTCACTCTTATTGCCGCCACCATTCTCTCAGCCTTTCTCGGTCACGGAGTAGAAGCCGCAGCCATCGCGGTGATCATAGTATTTGCCGCATTGCTGGGGTTTATTCAGGAGTTCAAGGCCGAAAAAGCTATTGAGGCACTGAAAACAATGGCGGCACCCGAGGCACGTGTGGTGCGGGACGGCGTTGAGACGATGATCACGGCATCATCGGTGGTACCCGGGGATATTCTCATCCTTTCAGCCGGAGATCGGGTGCCCGCCGATGCGCGTTTGCTGGAAGCATCGAATCTGCAGGTTGAGGAGTCGGCACTTACGGGAGAGTCGGTTCCTACCGAAAAGCAGGCGCAAGTCACCTTTGATGAAGATACCCCGGTAGGTGACAGGAAGAACATGGTATTTGCGGGAACATCCGTGAGCGCCGGAAGGGGCAAGGCGGTTACCGCAGAAACCGGAATGAACACCGAGTTCGGAAAAATTGCGGGAATGCTGGAGCAGGTAGAGACCGAGCGGACTCCGCTTCAGAAAAACCTGGATCGAGTCGGCGTTCTTCTCACCCGGGCGGCGGTTACAATTGTAATCATTATTGTGGGGCTTGGACTGTTCCGCGGTCAACCGATTATCGATTTGATAATATTCGGGATTGCCCTCGCCGTGGCGGTGGTGCCCGAAGCGTTGCCGGCAGTAGTGACAATTTCACTGGCACTGGGTGTGCAGCGTATGGTGA
>CAZEMW010000223.1:0-6330 GCA_964513105.1 uncultured Fibrobacterota bacterium | reverse complement strand
GTTCGTAGTGAAATGAAGCCCCCTGCTCTCTTTGCGTTTCATTGCACAGGTGATGATCAGCTTTGCCGTAGTAATGATGTTACGCAATTCGAGCAGTTGGGGGATAATCTTAGTTCGTTTGTAGAAGTCTTCTATTTCCTTTTCAAGAAGATTCGCCCTTCTCAGCGCTCGTTTCAGTCGCAGGTCCGATCGGACAATGCCGACATAATCCCACATTATCGTGCCGATTTCCATTCTGTTATGGGATAGCAGAATCCATTCTTCGGGCTCCACCGTGCCGCTGTCGTCCCAGGGAGGAACCGAATCGGCCGGTACCATGTTCACCACAGCCGCACGGTCGCCGGCGCTCCGGGCGCTTCGTTTTGAGAATACGACTGCTTCGAGCAGAGAATTGGAGGCCAGTCGATTGGCTCCGTGTACTCCCGTACAGGCGACCTCTCCTCCTGCGTACAGGTTCTCGATAGACGTACGACCGTCGATGTCCACCATAACGCCTCCACACACGTAATGGGCGGCGGGAACGACAGGAATCAGGTCCTGCGTGATATCGATGCCGTATTCGCGGCATTTCGTTGAGATATTGGGGAATCGTTCCAGCGTTCGCTTGGGATCGGCATGACGAATGTCCAGATAGACGCAGGGCTCTCCGGTGCGCTTTATTTCTTTGTCAATAGCTCGAGCCACGACATCTCGTGGTGCCAGAGATCCCATCGGATGGTACTCTTTCATGAATTCGCTGCCCAGCCGGTCCTTCAGCACGGCACCATACCCTCTCAGGGCCTCGGAAATCAAGAATGAGTCTGCCGAGGGATGATACAGAGTGGTCGGGTGGAATTGAATGAATTCCATATTGGCGATGTCGGCACCGGCACGGTAGGCGCAGGCAATACCGTCGCCGGTTGCAATATCCGGATTGGTGGTGTGTTGATAAACCTGGCCGGCTCCACCGGTAGCCAGATACACAATCTTTGCCCTGACGGTGCAGGTAGTCGCAGTCCGGGTATCGAAAACGTATGCTCCGTAGCATGTATTCGTACCGCTGTGGGTGCCGCGCACGTGATGATCCGTAATCAACTCAATACAGCAGTGATTTTGCAACAAGTCGATCCGAGGTTCTTTCCGGGCCTGCCTGAGAAGAGATTCTTCAATTTCCCTGCCCGTCAGATCACCCGCATGCACGATACGATCTTTCGTGTGGCCTCCCTCCCGGCCCAGGTCAAGATGATTGTATGCGGCGGAGGATTGGGTCTGACTGAATTTCACTCCCCATTCCAGGAGTTCCTTTATTCGTGACGGACCTTCCTCAACCAGAACCTCGACGGCCTTCTCATTGCAGAGTCCTTTTCCCGCCGAAAGGGTGTCCTGTCGATGGCTTTCGAAGCTGTCGTCGGGATTAAGAACGGCGGCAATTCCGCCTTGAGCGTGATTTGTGTTCGAAGAGGAATCTCGTTTTTTTGTAACTACCACCACTGTGCCGAGTTTTGCCGCATAGAGGGCAAAACTCAGGCCTGCAATGCCGCTGCCTATAACCAGGAAATCGCCTGAAATATTGGTCATGTTTCGAGGACCGTTCAATCGTGATTGGTGTTTCACTCAATTGCAAAGGGAATGTTTGCGCCCGTTTCCAAACGGAATGGAACAGCGATCAGGCCGTCCGTACCCGACCGGCGCTACGGCACCGTACGGGTGTCGGAAGTCTCGCCGCTCCCACATGCTACCCGACGAAAATACATATTTGTTCCCATCGACCTTCGATATCGGTCCATGGCCGGCCCGGTAACGCACCCTTTCGAGCGAGAGGAACGCTTGAGAATGGAGGCCAAGCAGAGGAGCGGCGCGCAATCGAGTGCCCCTGAACCTGCGAAAAACGCCGGAAACGCATTCGCGGGGTCGGCATTTTGCCAACTTTGAGCGAAAGATGTTGACGGAACGTTTGACCGATTTTATACTTTAGGCATAGCTGTACAAATCAATAAGTTGTGAGCACAAGGTCGGATGAAAACACATCAGAACAATGTATATAATTCGCTCGTTGCACACAGGAGCTTCCTGAGGAAACAACCCGTATGCAGCCGGCTCGTATATCATGCGCTGACGGCTTTCGTTTTGGTGACGGCTTTCCAATCCGCGGCTCAGGACTCTACGGAGTCTCAAGAGGCCAAAAAAAGGATCGTTTTCGAGGAACAACGTATCGAGGGAAAACTTCGTCGTCCGCAGCTTGTCCTTATTCAGGCCGAGCAGCGTCCCGATTTTCCCCCGATGGTGATGCAGAGCCTTGCCGGGAATGCCAATATTGTGGAGTTCGTGGATTCCGCGGTAATCGAAAGCTCTCCGTATGACGGAGCCTTTCAATTCGAGCATGGTAAAATCGTTAACTACGTGCCGTGAACGGGGTTTCCAACGCAGACGCGTAAACTCGACCGGCACCTGAATACTGTCTCGCCTGCCTTTCAAGGGGGATCGGGCGTGTACTACGGAGGGATTCAAGAATGAATTTCGTTCAGAAGTTTTTCCATTCCTTCAACTCGAGTGAGCCGGGATTCCTGTTCATGTGGATTCTGCTCGGGGTGGGTGTTTTTGCCGTTGCGGTAGCTATTGAACGGTTGATTTTCCTCATGTCTCGATCAGGATTCAAGACTGAGCTCTTTGTGCGCCAGGTATTGAAGCATGTAAAGAACGGCGATATCGAAGCTGCGCGAAAGCAATGCGCCAAAGGAAAGAATATGGCGGTCGCTCAGGTGCTGTCGGCGGCTCTTCAGGATGAGAATGCCGGCGCCGAACAGATTCGCAACTCAGTCGATGAAGCTACTCTTCGGGTGATACCACAACTGGAGAAGCGAACGAATTATCTGGCAACAATCGGAAACGTAGCTACGTTGTTGGGACTCATGGGAACTATTTACGGTCTCATTCTTTCATTTGCGGCAGTTGGAAGACCGGGAATAGACGCCGCCGAAAAATCGACCTTGCTTGCGTCGGGTATTGCGGCTGCGATGAATACCACCTTTTCGGGTCTTCTTGTGGCTATCCCCGCAATTGTGCTTTTCGCACTGTTCAGAGCCAAGACACAGAAAATCATCGACGAAGTCGACGAGTATTCACTCCGTCTGGTAAACGCTCTGGTCGAAAAGACTCACCAGACAAGAAAATTCCATATAAGTGCGGCGCAGCTCAAAGAAGGTATCGGTCTGCACGTGACCAACAACAACATAAAAGTGTTTACCGACAACAAGCTCGTAAAAGAAATCGCTATCTGATCCGCGTAGCCGCACATGAATGTATTCAGCGAACTCTTCCGGTCTTTTACTCCGCAACAGGACGGCTTCCTGTTTATGTGGACTTTGGCGGGTGTCCTGGCGGCCGCCGTCGTTCTGGTTGTGGAACGATGGTTCAGCATTAAGCGGCGTACCGACGTGGACGGGGCGTGTCTTCTGGACCGCGTCGGCAGTCTGGTGCGGGAAGAACGGTACGATGAGGCCTACCAGCTCTGTCTAACGGCCGGCCCACGAGCGCTTCCACGAATTCTTGGGGCTGGAATCAAAAAAGCTCCGGAAACACCGGGACTCATCCGAAGTGCTATGGAAGAAGAGACTCTTCATGCTATACCGCGCCTGGAAAAACGCGTGGATCTTATCCTGATGTTCGGGAATGTTTCCACCCTTCTCGGGCTTATGGGAACAATCTACGGTCTGATCCTTTCATTCGCCGCGGTTGCACGACCCGATGTGGACCCAATTGAAAAATCGTCCCTGCTCGCGGCGGGTATTTCGACTGCAATGAACACTACGCTGTTTGGCCTGATGATCAGCGTCCCTTGTGTTCTTGCCTATTCCATTTTCCGATCCAAGATCGACATTGCCGTCCGCGATATCGATCGCTATGCCGCCGGACTATTGCGTTTTCTGTTGCCGGGGCAAGCCATCCGGAAGGACTACCGCGTTTCGGGACGAAGAATCAAGCAGGAAGTTGATACCGAACCTAATATCGCTCCCATGATGAACCTCATGGTTATTCTTATCCCCTTACTCCTCAGTTCCGCCGAGTTTGTGAAAATCGGGGCTATTGAGCTCAAACTCCCCGAATCAACAGGAGGAGCCGCTTCCGGTGCGGGGGAGGGAGCGGAGCATGAGCCGGAGGCGAAACTCAATTTGGGGGTGGTCATAAAATCCGAGGGATTCGATTTGTTTCACTACTTCGCCGAAGAGAACGAGTCGGAATCCACCGATACTTCGGGGGTCGAAATACCGAAAAAAGACGGTGACTATGATTTCGGAGAACTGAACTCCCGTTTGGCCGAAGTCAAAAAGCAGTCGCTTCGATCAATTATCGCGGCGAAACATCCTGAAATTCCCGAGGGAGCAACGCTGCTGCAATTGTATAACAATTATATCAAGAACGACTATTCGGGAGTCGGGGCATTCAGGGATCATGAAGCGATAAAGATCGTTGCCGAAGACTCGGTGAAGTATCAGGTTGTCGTGTCGGTGATGGATGCCGCGAGAGGTACTCGGACGCCGAATGGTAAAGTCACGATGTTTCCGAATGTATCGCTGGCCGGAGGTATTGTCCAATAATGGCTAACCCTCGACTGAAGCGACAAGCTCGTCAGGCCCGTGGATCGGGTGATGTCAAACTGAACATCACCTCCATGATGGACATGTTTACCATCATTCTTGTCTTCCTGCTGAAAAGTTTCTCGACCCAAGGCCAGCTTGTGACCCCGGCTTCGGGGCTTGTTCTTCCTACCTCAACCGTCGAACGAACCGCCGGAGAGGCGCTGTCGGTGAAGGTATCCAGCAAAGACATAGCAGTCGAAGACCGAGTGGTGGTGGACGGCGGCGGATATGCACAGGTTACGCAACAGAAAGACTTCTTAATCCCGCAACTTCATGAGGCTCTTGTTCCTTATGCGCAGGAAGCTCGTAGGGCCGCCGAACGTTTTGGGAAGGAATTCTCCGGTGAGATTACCATTCAAGGCGATGAGGATGTCCCCTACAATATCCTGACCCGGGTGATGTATACCTGTGGGCAGGCCGGATATCCGGTCATGAACCTGATCGTGTACAGGAAGGAATAATGGCGGGCGAACCAACCGGCATTTTTTACATGGGCGCCAATCGCCCAAACTACAAGGAATTCCCAAAGGAGTTCCGTTCCGGTGGGTTTCGTCGGTGGGACCGTCAATTTCTCATTGTACTCGGTGTCACCGCCATTGTCCTCGGGACCCTTACGGCCATTCTGTCCCTTCGTCCGCTTCCGGATACTGTATCGGAAGAAGAAATCCTTCGGATACAGGAACGATATGCTCAGCTGGTGCTCAATGAGCCGGAACCGGTGGAGCAGGAGGTCGTCGAAGACATAGGCGGATCGGAGTCCGCGGTGCAGGAAGAGGAGGCCGGGGGAGAAGCCGAAGAGGAGGTCGATCGCGCCAAGGAAAGCTTTGAGGAAAAGCAGGAGCGCAAACAGGCGACGCGGGAAGACCGAAGAGCTCGCCGGGCCCGGGTGGCGCAACAAGTGCAGTCTGCCGGTATCTTTGCCGCGATAACCTCCGCCGGTGGAAGCGGTTCGGCGGCGGGAGAAGAATCGTTCGATTTTCTTGGTGGCGCCGAGGGAGGCGTGGGGGATCTTTCCGGGGTAGATATCGGCAAAGGATCGTTCGCGACAAGAAAGACCGACGGGCGTTCCGGAACCCTGTCTCGTCGGGGGGAGAAAACAACCGGAGTCGGCATACAACGCCGTTCCGTGGGCGCGACCGGGGGAAAGCAAATGGCTTCCGCGGGAAAAGTGAGTGTGTCTTCGAAACCGCCTGAAATGAAAACCGAATCGGGAGGCACGGTTACGTCCCGTTCGTGTATTCAGCGGGTTATCAACCGCGAAAAGCGACGCATCCATCGCGTTTATGAAAACTGGTTGAAACGTGATCCGGCACTGTCGGGCCAGATAGCCGTTAAGTTCGTAATTCTACCCGGCGGTGGGGTCTCGAACGTCTCCGTTATTCGTTCCTCAACAGGAAATAATGATTTTGATCGGAACGTCTTACGGTACATTGAGCGCTGGAGTTTTGAATCCTGCGAGATAACCGAAAGTACCGAGATCGTTCTGCCGTTTGCCTTTGAAGGGGCGGCGTAGCGGCTCTTCCACGAATTTCTTCCGATTACCCGATCAATGCCCCGGCCGGTTACGGCGCCCCAAAGGTCTGAGGTTTTCCGCTAATCATTGTAGATACTGCCGAAATGATGGTATAATGAGCATTAGATGTGCTCTCTTCGACCTCAACCGCACCGAGGTGTACCATGGAAAATCGGCATACCCGCGAACACGATCGTGTCG
>CAZEMW010000222.1:0-6335 GCA_964513105.1 uncultured Fibrobacterota bacterium | reverse complement strand
CCGCATGTGACAATTCAGCAGAATCTCGACGGCCGAAGGCTCATAGAGCAGCTTCAGTGCGCCTCGGCCTTTATCGGCAATGACTCCGGCCCCGCCCATGTGGCTTCATTCTACGGCGTACCAACCATCACCCTCATAGGTCCCGCCGATCCGCAACGAAGTGCGCCCCGGGCGACACGGACTATTCCTATATATAAGAAGCAACCGTGTGCCCCGTGCCATTTTTCTACCGGAGGATGTGCGCACAATGTTTGCATGACCGCTATCGGTGTCCCGGAGGTCCTCGAAGCTTTAGAGCGGCTTCGGCATATGCAGGATTCCCGCTACCATCGAGTCATAACGCCCACCCAGATGGTTCCCGTTATCGAGCAGACTGAATCCGACAAGCATGGAAAGAACGGGGATACTCAATGAAACCGAATCCGGTTGAAAATATGCGTGGAGGAAAAATGTGTTCCGGACGACCGGCCCGGGGGAGCAGACGGTATTTTTTCGATACGGTACGAAACCGTAATGAAGCACGGAAGGTACGCTGATATGATCTACCAAGGACTCGAACTCGACCCGTTTCAAACCGATGCGATACGGGCTATTGACAATGGGGAATCCCTGATTGTTGCGGCTCCCACCGGGTGTGGGAAAACGCTTGTCGCGGAGTATGCGGTCGACGTTTCGATGGAGAAGAACATGCGGGTCATATATACCGCACCGATTAAAGCGCTCTCGAACCAGAAATTCAGGGATTTCCGGGCGCGATTTGGAAACGAGGCGGTTGGTATTCACACCGGAGATGTGACAATCAATCCACAGGCACCGATCCTTATCATGACAACCGAGATTTTCAGAAATATTATTCTCGAAGAATCGGAGCGTCTGAGCAATGTATACTACGCGGTGTTTGATGAAATCCACTATCTCGACGATCCCGACCGGGGAACCGTGTGGGAGGAAAGTATCATACTGGCGCCGAAATCGATCCGATTCATGTGTCTTTCGGCAACGATCCCCAATCTCTCGGAACTGGCCGGATGGATGAGCGCGGTGCGAGAGACGGATTTTGCGGTAATCGAAGAGCGCCATCGGCCGGTACCACTCAAACACTACCTCTACAGCCCGCAGTACGGATTGATAACGGTAAAGGGAATCCGCAAAAAGTATATCAAGAAAGAATCAGTTCGAAAGAAGTTTCTTCAGATGAGACCTGGGTCAAAAAAGATCGTTCGCTTTGTGATGCAACAGGGCAATTTTCCCATACTCTATTTCTGTTTTAACCGACGGGCCTGCGAGCGAAACGCAGAACGCCACTCCCGCCTGAACCTTCTTACCCCCGAAGAATCCGATCGTCTGGCGCGGATGGTCGATGAATTGATCGGGGCGTACAACCTCGAAGGCTACGTTCGTCTGGAGAAAATGTGGCGTCTGTGGAAAGCCGGTGTCGCCTATCATCATGCGGGAATCCTTCCGGCGGCAAAAGAAATCGTAGAACGTCTGTTCACCACCGGCCTGATAAAACTTTTGTTCTGCACCGAAACCTTTGCTTTGGGTGTCAACATGCCGGCGAGTTCGGTCATTTTCGACGAGCTGGAGCGGTTCAACGGTGTTGATTTCTCGTACCTGGCAACTCGTCAGTACCAGCAGATGGCCGGCCGCGCGGGCCGTCGGGGCATGGACCTGGTGGGCCATGTCTACTCGCAGGTGATTCCCGAAGGCACCAATCCCGAAGAAGTGGAGCGGATACACTCGGGCAAAAGCGAAGAAATCAAGAGTCGCTTTGTGGCATCGTACTCGACCATTCTCACGTTATACAGCCGTCTGGGCGAAGAAGCGTACGAAACGTTTCGAAAGAGTTTGTCGAATTATCGAAAAGGCGATTTCCACTTGAGTCGGGGATATCAGGTGCAGGAAGAGCAGATTCGTAACCGGATTCGGTTTCTCCAGTCGAACCATTTCCTCAACGGCACCGAACTGACCAAAAAGGGCAAACTGGCGGCGGTGGTGAATGGGTATGAGATCCAGGCCGCCGAGCTGTACTATTCCCGAAGTTTCGATGAATGCACCCCGGAGCAGCTTCCGGTGCTCCTGGCAGGCCTTGTCACCGAAGAGCGATCATCGAAGCGAAAACCGGTTTCGAATCTGAAATTCAAATTCGCCGCCGAAAAGGTCCTGAAAAGACTTCGGCGCTCGGAGCTTAAACATAATGTCATGAATCCAGTCCGGGAACTCGACCTCTCCCTGGCCGCCCCGGTCTGGGCGTGGGCGTCGGGCTGCTCCCTGAAAGAACTCGAATCATTCGGTATGCCCGAAGGCGACCTCGTACGGCTTCTTCGGATGACAATCCAGCTTCTTAGAACGCTTAGAGACGCAATAGACGACCCGGTCACCGAAGAGAAGATGCATCAGGCGCTGCTTCTGGTGAACCGCGACGTTGTCGACGCGCAGGCGGAGCTTGAGGCGGGGGCATAAATCGAATACCAGTCTTCCGTCTATCGTACTCGGCGAAACCGAAGGCGATACGGCATTCGTATGCGAACTCGTGAATCGAGAGCTTCTGAAAAAGCTGCAAATTTCTATCGACATTTCGGCCGTGATTTCCTTATATTTCTGTCGTAAGCCAATCCCGAATTCACCTACAACAAGGAAGCTCTATGAAGAATCGTTGTCTTCGTCCTACCTCGATTCAAAGCGGTCTCAGCCTGCTCGTTTTAGCCACGATTGTAGTTGCCAATCCCAAACCAATTCCAACCCCTAGCGATTGTGCGGGCGGATTCCAGTTTGAGGTTCTCATGCGCTCGCCCTACGACTGGTCGATTGAGTTTGTTGAGGATGAGTGCGGGGTGCGGTGCGCCGAAGGTGAGTCGCCCTGTTCGACTGCGTCATACACGTTCACAACGTTCATGGATTCGTTGCCGGATTCCGCTACCGTAAAGCTATTTATCGATTCAAATGGTATAGCCCTTCTCAATTCGGACCAGTTGTCTGTCCCGATTTCACTCGATCAGTGGTGTCGACTCGATGTAAATTCCCCATGCGAAACGGGTTCTTCCTTCTATATGTTCAATATGGAGGGATCTTCTCCTAGTCACTCATTTATGTCTGTGCCTCTGGAACGGTTTTACTCCCTGGATGAATGCAGGTGCTTTCACGGGACGGGGGGAAGACCCAGATGTGTAGTTGAAACAATCAACCGTTCTCCATCAATCGGCAGTGCGGGGCCGGATACGGCAATAGAATATGTCGTTAAGGGAGTCCTGTATGGAAACGACACCACCGTGACGGTAGCGGGAGCGGTGATCAGACCACTGATGTCGGGATCAACATGGTGCTATTCGCTGACAGCGGATTCGGCGGTCACTGCCGAGGACGGGTCATTTACCATTTCGAGGGCGCCCGCATTTTTGAACGGGCGGTATTACGTACGAAAAGATACGGAAATCTCATTAGCATACGGCGGGACCAAATACGGGGAAGCAGCAGATTTCTTTGATGACGACACGCTGAATGTGGCTGTATTCTTGAGTGGCTATGAAGAAACTTCGATACTTCCGCAAGAGCATGCCGCTTCCGCAAGTATGAAAGCGGGATGGTCGGTTTTTCCCCTTGCCGGCGGCTCGACCGTGAGATTCGTGATACGGTCCAACACTGTTCCGGGAAATTTCCAAATCGACATTCTGTCGCCTTCGGGCAGAGCTCTGCGCCGTCTGTCGGGTCAATTGTCGAACGGAGAAACCAGGACAATCACCTGGAACGGACGTGATTCCCGGGGAAGTCGTGCGGCACGCGGCGCGTATGTGGCTGTGGTTTCATTGGGCGGCGAGAAAAAGATGGTTCAATTCACCCGATGAACTGCCTGGTGAAGAAAAGCCGCGAACCCTCCGTCTATTTTGGAGCTTTGGATAACCCGTGAATAAATGGAAAATCATTCTTTTGGCGACGGTGTGCGCGTTCGGGGAAAACTCTTTTGAGCCCCTATTTCGTTTTCGAGCCGAGCGCATTGCTATAGACATCTCCACGCCGCAAGTCTATCGGGTCCATGCACTCTATCATTTCGAACGAACCGACCCGAAACTTACCCTCGGCCGAATACGTCTTCCTTTCCCCGAGTATGACTCGGGAGGTATTGCCTATGACGCCATGGTCACTCAGGGCGAAAGAACCCGTGATGTCGATTCGGTTCACAACAGCCGAATCGATTTCCCTGTATTTTTCAAAGCCGCGGATACGGCGTCGGTCATTCTTGATTACAAGCAGCCGTTGGTGAGAGATACCGGTCGATATATCCTGACCAGCACCGCCGAGTGGAATGCACCCCTGGACAGCGCCGTGATCACGATCTCAATTGCCGACAGTCTTGATCTGAGTTGGATTTCGTATGCGGTTGATACCGTTCTGACGGATTCCTCCACCCTGACCTACCGGTTCAATCGTCGATCATTTATGCCCGATCGGGACCTGCTTTTCCGGGTAGAACAGGTTAATTGACTCATTTTCTCGATGTCGAAGCGTGGCATGGTATCAAATATTCCGTGACGAATTCCTGCCGATAATCTACAATTGCATTTCCGAGAAGTGTTTCGGACCGGAATCTCCTTGAAATCAGTCACTTATGGGGTGCCGAAGACTGTCGAGGGGCCGTCGGACTCTCTCGACACCGAGAAAAGCCTGCAAGCGCCCTGGAAATCAAGGGACCGCTACTCTTTCCGAGAGCGGCGCAGCAGGGTGATTTCTCCGGCACACAACTTGCGCCGCGTACAGAAGCAAAAACAGGCTGAGCATAAATACCCGAATAACCACTGGTTCCTTCGAACACTAATCATTATTTTATACACTCGGCGTAACTCAAAATCATCCGTTACCCCGCCGAGTGACTCTTCAGGGAGAACAACATTATGTGCGGAATAGTCGGCTACATTGGAAAAGAACAGGCATACCCAATTCTCATCGATGGCCTTCATGCATTAGAATACCGCGGCTACGACAGCGCCGGTGTGGCTCTTCAGGCGGACGGAAAAATCAGAGTACATAAAGTAAAAGGCAAAGTCGATGAGCTTCAGGCATTCACCGAAGGCCGCGATGTCTCGGGTACGCTCGGGATCGCTCACACCCGATGGGCCACCCACGGAGAGCCGTCGAAAACAAACGCTCATCCTCATTGTGATGAAAACAACAAAATTGCCTTGGTGCACAACGGAATAATCGAAAACTATGCGGTTCTCAAAGAAAAAATGATGAAAAGCGGAATCAAATTCCGCACCGATACCGACACCGAAATCCTGGCCCAACTGGTCGGCAAATACTACGACGGCAACCTTCCGAAAGCGGTTCGTCGGGCGCTCGCCGATGTCGAAGGCACTTTCGGGATTGCGGTTGTGGCCAAGGATAACCCCGACGTGCTGGTTGGTGCCAGAAGGGGATCGCCGCTGGTGGTCGGAATTGGTGAAAACGGGTACTATCTCGGCTCCGACGCCGCCCCGATTGTTCGTCATACGGACAAAGTCGTCTATCTCAAAGACAATAATATCGTAGTGCTCGACCGCGACGAATACCAGATCACCACCCTGGATAATCGTCGGGTGAACCACGATGTCCAAACGCTTGAATTCGGCGCCGATGCGCTTGCCAAGGACGGGTTCGATCATTTCATGCTCAAGGAGATTTTCGAGCAACCCGATACGATCTCAAACGCCATGCGTGGTCGTCTTCTGCTGGATGAAGGCGCATCGCGCCTCGACGGACTCAACCTGGTCCTCACGGAGCTTCGACGAATAAACCGAATTATATTCGTGGCCTGCGGAACCAGCTGGCACGCCGCGCTGGTCGGGGAGTATCTCATCGAAGATATCGCCGGAATACCGGTCGAAGTGGAGTATGCGTCGGAGTTTCGCTATCGCAATCCGATTATCGACCACAAAACACTCGTTTTCGTGATCAGCCAGTCCGGAGAAACCGCCGACACCCTCGCCGCTCTTCGGGAGGCTCAACACAAAGGAGCCACGGTTCTCGGAATATGCAACGTGGTCGGCTCCACTATAGCCCGGGAAACCCACGGCGGCGTGTATCTTCATGCAGGACCCGAAATCGGAGTGGCTTCGACCAAGGCATTCACCTCCCAATTAACCGTCATTTCGCTCCTCATGATTCTTCTCGGGCGGATGCGTCGGATATCACACGATGACGGCATCTCCATGGCCAAAGCTCTCTCAAAAGTGCCCAAGCAGGTCAAGAAGATTCTTCAGCAAAATGATCATATCCGGGAGATTGCGGAAAACTATGCAAAACACACCAATTTCCTGTACCTGGGGCGATCGTACAATTTCCCGGTTGCGCTCGAAGGGGCG
>CAZEMW010000221.1:305-6343 GCA_964513105.1 uncultured Fibrobacterota bacterium | reverse complement strand
GCTCTAACCTTCTTCACTTTGTTGGATTTGGATGAGACTGGGGAGGCACTTGGGAGGTTTGGCTTGGACGACGAGCTTATGGTCTACGTGGAACCCGGCTATGCGTTCACTGACATGCTTGCCTTCGGTCTGCCAGTCGAATACCACGCTTACTCCGTGGACAACGAAGACGATGATGAGATCTGGCTCGTTCCGACCTTCTACGTCCTGCCTACCGACGGCGTGCAATGGTGGTTATGGGGTCAAACAATTATACCAACCGCAGAGAATGGCGAACTGGGATATGCCCTCGGCTCTGAACTGATTGTGGAATTCTAAGTTTTTTTAAGGAGGCACAATGAAAAAGCTCACCTACGTAGCTCCCTTACTGATGCTCGGTGCAACGGTACCGACACTGGCCCAGGAGAATGTTGTGGAAATGCTGCCGCAGGACAGCGCCAACATGCTCTGGACACTGATCGCGGCGGTCCTCGTCTTCTTTATGCAAGCCGGGTTCGCCATGGTGGAAACCGGGTTTACCCGGGCGAAAAACACCGTGAACATCATGATGAAAAACCTCATGGACTTCTCGATCGGGTCCCTGGGTTTCTGGGCGATCGGTTTCGCTCTGATGTTCGGCACTACCGCCGGACATTTCATCGGAACCAGCGGTTTCTTTCTCTCCGTAGCCGACCCTGCAAAGGAAGGCTGGGAATGGGCGATGGTTTTCTTCCTGTTCCAGACGGTGTTTGCCGCAACGGCCGCGACTATCGTGTCGGGCGCCATGGCGGAACGGACCAAGTTTACTTCGTACATTATTTACAGTGTCGTAATCTCGGCGATCATCTATCCTATCTCCGGCCACTGGGCATGGGGGAGCCTGTTCCAGGGTGACGGATGGCTTGAAGGAATGGGATTTATCGATTTTGCCGGTTCAACGGTCGTTCACTCGGTCGGCGGCTGGTGTGCGCTTGCCGGTGCTATCGTTCTGGGTCCCCGTATCGGCAAGTACGCCTCTGACGGCTCCGCCAAAGCGATCCCGGGCCACAGCATTCCGCTCGCCGCACTGGGTGTTTTCATACTGTGGTTTGGATGGTTCGGATTCAATCCGGGATCAACCACCACCGCGGATATGAGCATCGGTCGAATCGCCGTAACCACCAACCTGGCCGCCGCAGCCGGCGCCGTGGCCGCTCTGATAACCGCCTGGGTTATGATGGGCAAGCCCGACGCATCGATGGCTCTCAACGGGGTACTGGCCGGACTGGTCTCAATCACTGCTCCCTGTGCCGATGTATCACCTCTGAGTGCGGTCATCATCGGCCTTATCGGTGGTGTTCTGGTCGTGGTTTCGGTTCTGTTCATCGACAAAACTCTGAAAATCGACGATCCGGTTGGTGCGGTGAGTGTTCACGGCGTTTGTGGAGCATGGGGTACTCTGGCTGCCGGTCTCTTTGCGCAGGAAGCCTACTCCGGGAATTCCGGGCTGTTCTTTGGCGGCGGGTTCGGCCCCGTAATGGTACAGCTTACCGGTATTGTCAGTGTGTTTGCCTGGGCGTTCATTGCGGCTTTCGTTCTCTTCTCGATCATCAAAGCTACCGTGGGTCTGCGCGTCACTCGCGACGAAGAACTCACCGGTCTCGATATCGGCGAACACGGAATGGAAGGTTACAGCGGCTTTCAGATTTTCACCACCGAGAGCTAAGCCACGTTAAAGGAGATAACCGATGAAAATGATTGTAGCTGTTATACAGCCCAATAAGTTGCCCGACGTAAAAAAAGCGTTGTTTGACGCTGAAGTTGGAAAAATGACGGTAACGAATGTTATCGGATGCGGCCAGCAGGCCGGATACACCGAAAGTTATCGTGGAAACGTTATCGAGGTGAATCTGCTCAAGAAAATCCGTCTTGAGATAGGCGTAAACGAAGAGTACGTGAAACCCGCGATTGAAGCAATAATCAAGGGAGCTCGTACCGGCGAAATCGGAGACGGAAAGATCTTTGTACTCGACCTTCCTCAATGCGTCCGCATTCGGACCGGCGAGGAAGGGGAAGCGGCAATCGGCTAACGGCGTGCGGGGGGAGCAATCCCCCCCGCTCTCTTCTCAACCATGAGCCAAAGTGTATCGACGCACAGGCATTGGAGGAAACCAGGGATGATGCACTCCGCAATCGAAACCCAGACAGCTCAACCTTCCGATATTTCCGGCATTCTGACTTTTCTCGAGTCGGTACTTTCGCTTGAATCAGGTTTTGTTTTCAACAGAACCGCGCAACGCAAGGGGTTGGAAATGCTGGTCAAGAGCACACGATACCACCTGATTCTTGCCCGGGAACACGGATCCATGGTTGGGCTCGCCCTTGCGCAGAAGCTTCCCTCCCTCCCCACTACCGATCTGGTGGTCCGGATCGAAGAGATCCTCATTCGCCGCATTCCCGGATTTGAGGCGGTAGACCACCGATTACTTGCCGGTCTCAGAAACTGGGCAACCGAGGTCGGTGCCAATCGCCTGATTCTTCCAATCTTCTCCAACCGCTCCACTTCCTTCGGATTCTTCAAGAGCATGAACTGGTGCGCGCTGGCCGGGGCCGAACCGGGTAACTGACGGGCAGACTCTCGAATTCCCCGGACAAATCCGCCATTTGCGAGATAAAAACGCACCATAGTACGCTTTCGAGTCTCCCGGCTAATTTCCAGACGATATCCACGTATTCATTTATATCGCCTGTTTTAGGGGAGAATGATCCGGCAATCGGAAACGATTCGGGCTCCCCGGCGTTGGCGGATCGATATCACGGAAAGTATATTTCTAGCTTAGTTAGTGCCTGTCCGGAAACTCGCTTTAGTGCCTCGGCCGAGCGAGAAAGTGACTGGCGAGGCGTCACAAAGAGGCGTATCCGGTGAGATACGGCGATTTGGGACAACGAAGCCAGGCGCTTTCGCAGCCGGTCGAGGCGCTGAATGGGGTTTTCGGACAGGCACTAGTTAGTTCATCACTCTTGTTGCGCTTCCGAACCTCCTATCCGGGAAGGATACCGGCAGAACAGCACTCCGAACGCCGCACGCGGTTCATGCGTGTAATCAAACCGTTGCTATGTGGATTCACGAAGATTCTCTCGCGTACGAAAAGGCCACCAGGGCCTACTATGACCGGCTTGCGACCCTGTCGGAGCACCCGGTGTTCGTACACCTTCTCGACGGTAAGGTTGTGCAGACCAACGAGAAATTCTGTAAGCTCCTGGGGTATTCCCGCGATGAACTTCTGACGCTCACCATGGCGGATATCACCGAAGATCTCCCCTTCCGAAAATTCAAAGAGCTGATGAACCACGTCCTGGTAAACCGGGTTTCGTGTACGGCGATACGGTTTCTGAAGAAGGCGGGAAGTGCGGTTGATACAAATGTGTCCGTTCACTTTTTTACTCTCAGAAACACGACATACGTAGTCAATCGCATCAGAACCGCCGACATGATGGGAGACACCGACCGGATCGAGCTGTCTCAGGCAAATCAGAAAGATGCCCATTTCGAGGCACTGACCGGGCTGGCGGGAGGAATTGCTCACGATTTCAACAATCTTCTCATGATAATCATGGGAAATGCTTCTATGGCGCGGGCAAACCTCAGAAACAACCAGCTTCTGGGCAAAACGATGCGCAATATCGAACGCGCCTGCTCACAGGCGCACAGCCTGACTCGACAGCTTCGAACTTTCGCCAAAGGCGGAGCCCCGGTCACCTCGCTCAACTCAGTCGAGCAGATTCTGCGTGACACCGTCGAGTTCTGTCTCCGCGGTTCGGGAATTCGGGTGCATCTCGATATCCCGACAAACGTATGGAACTGTCGGGTGGATAAGCACCAGATCAGTCAGGTAATTCAAAATCTTGTGGTAAATGCCCGCCAGGCAATGAATGAACGAGGCATGATGGTCGTCTCATGCCGGAACCGACCGAGTTTCAGAATTCCGGCAACACTCCTTCCCCGCACCGACTACGTGGAGATAACGGTTGAAGACTCCGGACCGGGCATTCCCGATGAACTGGTGGACCGGGTGTTTCATCCCTATTTCACCACGAAAGCCAACGGGCAGGGACTTGGTCTGGCAATGGTCTACTCCATTGTCCGTCGACATGCAGGATATGTGGAATGCACCAACCGAACCGGATCCGAAACCGGCGCGAAATTTACCATTTATCTTCCCGCGGCACCCTCGGAGCAGGTATACGAAGAGACCACCCGTATTCCGGTGTCGAAAAAAGCGAATGGTCGGGTTCTAGTAGTTGAAGATGAACGCGAGATTCGCGAAATCTACCAGATGATGCTCGAAAGCCTGGGATACCGGGTAACGACCGCGGAGACCGGTGAGGCGGCAGTCAGGGAGTACGAACGAGCCAAGCTCAACCGCAACGCCTATGACGTAGTACTGCTTGATCTGATCATCCACGGCGGTTCGGGCGGGCTTGAGACTATCGAGAAACTGCGTGAAATCGATCCGGAAGTTCGTGGTGTGGTGTGTTCCGCGTATGGTGAGCGCGACGAGCTTGAGGACTACCGGTCGTATGGATTCGTGGGATCGCTGGCCAAACCATTTGGTCTGGTCGACCTTCAACGAGCGTGTGTCAATGCGATGACCGAATCCTGATAGCAGAGCAGTCTGTCTGATACAGGCAGTCCCCTCCCCTTTTCGCCCTGCAAGATGATCCCTTACCTGTCCTACTCCTACTCGTGCTCGTAATCGTAATCGTGCTCGTGCTCGTGCTCATGCTCATGCTCATGCTCGTAATCGTAATCGAAGTCTGTTGCAGGCTCCCGAAGAATCCAGTTAGGCCTATACAGCGAAGCCGATATGCCGAGGTATCCGGCTCCGCCGGCTTCCGGCGCTATTTCTTCCACCATTCAGCAAATCCAACGGACTTAAACAACACCCGTGTCTCGAAAGTATTTGTCGAAGATGCATACGATACCCACGCAAAAAGGGGCGCCGCAACTCTGCATCGCGGTGCCCCATAGCGCCCAATTCTCTCTCAAATAGTATTCTCAGGCCTCGGCCACATCCTTCAACAATCGAACCGAGATAACCCCGGGAATCTGCCGCATCTGTTCGACCTGCTCTTCGCCGACCGGAGTGTCGACATCAATGATATTGTACGCGACTTCGCCTTTATGTTTATTGATCATATCGGCGATATTTACTCCCTGATCCGCAAGAATGGTGGTTATTTTTCCCACCATGGCCGGAACGTTCTTGTTGGCAATCAGTAAACGATTCTTACCGGACAACGCGAGTTCACATTCCGGGAAATTGACCGAATTCTTTATGTGCCCCTTTTCCAGATATTCTTTCAACTGACGAACCGCCATCACGGCGCAGTTCTCTTCGGCTTCATAGGTCGAAGCTCCCAGGTGGGGCATTGGAATGACATTCTCTGTTTTCAACAGATCCTCATCCGGGAAATCCGTAACGTAAGACGCAACGATTCCCTTTTCGATCGCCTCGATCAGGTGCTCGTTATTTACGAGTCCGCCTCTGGCAAGGTTGATCAGTCGGACGCCCTTTTTGGTTACCGCCAGTTTGTCTCGGTTGATGATGCCGCGGGTATTGTCGTTCAACGGGGCATGAATCGAAATATAGTCCGCCTGTGCAAGCAGGCTGTCAAGACCGACAGCGCGCTGAACCGTATGGGACAACCCCCAGGCCGCTTCGACCGAAATGAACGGATCGTATCCGACGACATTCATCCCCAGACTCTCGGCGGCGTTGGCCACCATGACGCCAATCGCGCCAAGCCCGATAACACCAAGTGTTTTCCCCGACAGCTCGGGGCCGGCAAATTGCGATTTACCCTTCTCGATGAGCTTCGGTACCTCGTCACCGTTCCCGATCAGCCCACGAGCCCAGCGTATCCCGTCATACACTTTGCGCGACGACAGCAGCATTGCCGTAATAGCCAGTTCTTTCACTCCGTTCGCATTTGCCCCGGGGGTGTTGAACACAACAATGCCCCGTTCGGTGCAGGCATCAACCGGAATGTTATTCACCCCGGCCCCCGCACGCGCG
>CAZEMW010000221.1:0-295 GCA_964513105.1 uncultured Fibrobacterota bacterium | reverse complement strand
TCGCCTTGACCGATTCGGGCAATTCCATATCGTGCATTTTCGCACTCCGGACCAGAATACCGTCGGGGCTTCGAAACTCCGAGGCGATTTCATAATCGTCCCGCGGAAGTAGTTCAAGTCCCTTTCCGGCAATTTTATTCAGTCGTTGTATCTTGTACATTGAGTTTTTCCTTTCATATCATACGTTTGCCCATAGTAGATCGTTTTTTCTTGCCGGCCCTTATTATTGCGAAGCTCAAAGCTAAAAAAAAATTCCAACAGTTTCTCAACACCTTCTTCTGGCATTGCATTGTAT
>CAZEMW010000220.1:0-6344 GCA_964513105.1 uncultured Fibrobacterota bacterium | reverse complement strand
ACGAAGACTGCGCCGCTGAGCGCCGGCGAGATTGTAACGTTATTTTGGAATCGCTATACTAGTAGGGGGCGGTTCTTATCGCATCCGTTTCACGATCCTCATAGAACCTGATATTCTGTCGTTCGGTGCGAACGACTGTCTTTGTCTCACGTATCCTCAACCGGACATCGGAATAGCAGCTGCGCTTTGCACGGATGAAGCAGTGTCCTTCAAGGTGTAATTTTTCTTTCAGATGGTCTCGTTTCGCAGAGAGCATCTCCTTTCGATGCTGCAAGGCTTTGCGCTTCTCAAGAGTTTGATCAATCAGTTCTTTTCGAGGATGGGCCCGGGAGGGATTTTTCCTCAAAGCAGTAAGCACCGGGCGCAGGGTTGAGTCGATTTTTTTGATGTTGGTGTCACAGAATCCAATAATTTCTTCAGTCTCGGCAATACTTCGCCGGACCAGGTAATCCGTTCCCGCCGATACCGATGTAGCGGTTCCCGCAGGCGATCCAATGACCAGAACATCAACGATTCGACGTGCATACACCTCACCGCCGACAATGGATCCGTGTCCTTCCAGAGCTTCGAGATGGTTACAAAAAACATAGCTGTTCACCAGGAAATCACGGACGATCACGCTCTCCTGGGCTTCAAGCCGCGCATTCTGTGCAAATTCACACTGAATGTTGCGTCCCGCCCAGATCAGTCCTTTGCCGTGTCCCTGAATACCGCGAAGCACAACGACATCACGTCCCGCTTCCAGCCGCGCGGATTCTACGGAATCGCGAACGGTAATATCGCCCGAAGCTTTGACTTCAAAGCCGTCACGGACTGTTCCATTCACCACGACACTTCCATCAAAGTGTATGGAACCCGTAGAATAGTCAACATCGCCGTTAATGGTGTAGATCTCCGCCACCGATATGGACGGAGGGTTCAGCAGAACGCATCCATCAGTCTCGGCATAAAATTGATTTCCGCATGGGTTGGTTATGACTCCCTTATCCGCGACAAGTACTGCCGGTTTGCCCTTTGCCGGCGGAATCGATTTGCCATAGACGGTAAGGCCTTTTTTGCCCTTTGTAGGCGCTTTGATTTCGGCAAGCAGTTGCCCTTCTCTGACTGCCGGGACGTTGGCGGTACCCTTGTAATCGATTCGACCGTCTTCAAGAACCCGGAAATTGTGTTCCGGATCGGCGTTCTTAAACTCGTACTTGATTCTGCCCGGTTTCCCATTGATCGGAGGGGTGCCGACCGCGATTTGTACTCCCGTCTGGTCGGACAGCGAAGAGTTTGCTTGCCGGACTGCTTTTTCTATAGCTTCGTAGTCGACTCCCTGTGTGATCCCCCGCTCGGCAAGCAGTTGTCGTACTGCATCTATCGTCAGCGGGGATCCGTTTCCACGCGCAGGGCTGCAGTTCATTACCACACTCATGTGGTCGTCGGTTACGGTGAGATCGATTTTATGATCGACCGCTGAAGAGACAACACATAGCGAGTTTCGATCGATAATGACCTTACCGGCGGCAGAAGCTATAAACCATTCGGTTTCATCCGATTCCTTGCATACGACATTGATTCCCGCGCCGAAGGAAGGGTTCCCGGTGGATTTCTTTCGCGCCGCCAGGCGTGTGCCGGGGGTTACGTCCGGTAAATGCGCCAGCGAATCGGGATCGATGGTCTGCGCGGTCTCTTTTCCGGAAAGGCGCTTGTATTGTATCTTCGGCTCAAACAGCAGCCGCTCCGTCTCGGTCGGAATACGTCGCGTTTTCTCGGGGACTTCGTCCGGAGAATCGCCGAGAAAGCCGCGTGATTCAAGATCCTCCGAGGTCGTCTCCCGCAGTATCTCCTGAGTTTCGATATCGAGGAGAGTCCGCTCGAGCCTGTCAAGGCCGTCGTCGGGGTCTGGAGAGTGATCGCTTTGGTGTTCAGACATTGATTTCGCCTTTTTGCGGAATTACTGCATCCACTCCCGCAGTAACTCCCGGGCTTCGGTTGAAACCTCGTTTATGATCTCATCAAGTCTGTCGTTGGGTATACCGAGAATATCCGCCGGGTCATCGTCGCCATCGTTGTAGCGGGGCAGGAATCTGCCGATTTCGGAATTTCTGGTAAGAATGTCCGCCGCATGCACTACCCGGGGAACAAGGTTCTCCTGCTCGGTTGGGATTCGTCCCGGTCGGTCATGATACGCCATGGTGTCGAGAAGAAATTGCGGAAGCTTCCACTTTGAGCCCAAATAGGCCCCAATTACACCATGAGAGGTTCCCAGTACCTGCTTCTCGGCGCACAGAAAATTGTTCCCGTCCTGAAGAGATCTGTCGAGTATTCGTACAAATTCATCATGAAAGAACTGGTCCAGAACCAGGATGCCGATATCGTGAAGAAGACCGCCGATAAATGAGTCTTCGATATCCCCGACCTTCAACTCAGCGGCCAGCAGTTTCGCGCATTGTGCCGTACTGAAGGTATGAAGCCAGAATCGATCACGGTCGAATATGGATGAACTGTCCTCTTCGAACGCTTTGACAACTGAAACTCCCAAAACCAGATTCTTCACGGTGTTCAGCCCAAGGATGACAATCGCATGTTGAATTGAGCTGATCCTCTTACTCAATCCAAAGAAGGCTGAGTTAACCAATCGTACCACTCGAGCGGAGATTGCCTGATCTCTGGCTATCACGGCCGCAATCTGGTTCATGTTTGATCGCGGCATCGCGATAAGCTTCAGGATTTGTTGAGCCACCACCGGGAGTGTCGGTAGTCCTTCTATATCGTCAAGTATTTCGGTAACCTGCAATTCAGCCATTACTCCTCCTCATATTCAACCTCGGGGAAGAGTTACATAGAACGTACTCCCCTCGTCCTTTCTGCTCTCGCAATAGATTGATCCACCAACCAGCCCCAGAAACGAATGTGCCAGAAAGAGACCCAGCCCGTTTCCCGGACGCTCTCGCGTGATTTCGTTATCCTCTCTGAAGAACTTTTTGAAAATGTGCGATATGTTCTCGGGGCGAATTCCAATGCCGTGATCGCGAAATTCAACGCTCACACTGCTTCCCGTCGGCTTGGCGCCAACATGCACCGGCTGATCCTTCTGCGAATAGATCAGTGCATTGTGGAGCACCGCTCCGATCGCCGTTTTTGCGTATTCGAAATCCGCGCGTATCGAATAGTCCAGTGTGCTGTCGAGTAGAACTCGTGATTTTATGCCGGGAGGAAATGAAGATGAATTCCGGATGTGTTTCAGTACACCCTCAAAAAGGTCGGCAAGTGTAAATGTTTCAGCAGTAAGCTCTCTGACCGCCTGTCCTGTCTCAATAAGAAATGCATGACGGAGATCGGTGAGGTAGTCGTGCAGGCGATTTGTTTCACTGGTACACATCCCGATAATTTCTCTTGCCTGGGGATGCGTAAGACTGTCCTGCTGCGAAAGCAATCCGAGGGAGGTCTTTAGTGTAGCCAGTGGACTGCGCAATCCGTGGAGAATCGTGCCCAGGAATTCCTGCTCCATTCGCTGCATTCGGTAGCTGTCGGTGGCGTCTCCCACGATAAGAGTGGTTGTGTTTTCCTTCGCTCCCGAGCGTGTCCCGAAGCATCGAATCCGGCGACCTTCTCTTTCTATGGTAAGTTCCTCGGCGTTTTCTGCCTCTGAGATTATCCGGTCTACCATGGTGGCCAGGTCGGGGGAAGAGACCAGGTTCGGCAGTGTTGTCGTTAGAAAGTCTTCTACCTGTATTCCGAGTAAATGGAGTGCCTGATCATTGTAATCGATCACGGCGCCCGTCTCGTCGACAACAATGATTCCCACCGGTATTTGTCCGAGGTATGCATTCAGATTCTCCGGTGAAGTCATTCGCTTCTCCTCGCAAGTTTCGCTTCTATCGATTCGATCAGATCCTCCAATTCAAACGGTTTGGGTACAAAGCCGTCGGCTCCGTTCGTATCGGCAATGGTTGTGCCGTTTGAATACTCCTTGGCGGTGAATACCAGAATGGGTATACTCCCGGTTTCCTCCTTTTCCCGCAAGGCCTTAAGCACCTGCCAGCCGTCCATCCCGGGCATCATAATGTCAAGAAGAATCAGATCCGGTTTCTCCCGAAGCGCCGCGGCAATACCCGAAGTTCCGTCAAGTGCCTCAACCGCTTCATATCCTCGAAGGCGAAGTGCCATGGCGGTTGATTTCACCAGAAGTCGTTCATCATCAATAACCAGGATCTTCACTTTATCCTCCATCTTCAGCTCCTTTGGTCCTTCTTCATCCGGGTCGGGAAGGCTGTTTCTCGTTGATTTCCATGGTCGTTGTTGTCTCTTCTCCCCTCACGGATGCGATCTCCAGTGATCCACCCAGAAGTCGCGCTACTCGGTGGGCAAGAAATACCCCCAGGCTCTGCTCGTCCGAGGGCTGTACTGTACGGTCACACAGGTCGTGGTCGAGAAGGGCGCATGTTGCGTCGGTACGCAGATCGGGGATGCACTCTCCGTTGTCGGAAACCTGGATTCGTAAGCTTCGGCCCTCAGTCGACCGTTGCAGTGTTATTCTTATTATACCCTCTTTGCGGCTGCGTTTCACCGCCGTATCGATGAGTGCTTCAAACGCGATCGCCAGAAGATGTGGTTCGGTGTGAAACCGGGGAGAGGAAAGCTCGTCGTGCGTTGAGATCTCGAGGGCGCGGTACTCAATTTCGGCCGATTGTGATTTCAGGGTTCTCTCCAGCAAAGACGGAATATCCACCGGCTCGGCCCGAAGGCTTTCTCCGGTTGTGGAGACATCCGCAATGCGGATTATGCTCTGTACCAGGGCGCGCAATCTGCGGGTTGTATCCTGCATATCAGTCGCAATTTCCCGAACCGATCCCGGAAGGTCGGCATTTTCTGTAAGAAGCGAAAGGTAATTGCCGAGAACCGTCACCGGGGTGCGGAGTTCATGTGACACGTTGGTAAGGAAAAAATCGCGTAGTCGTTCGGATTCTACCCGATCGGTGCGATCGAGAATGTTCGCCACCGTGCCGATCTCACTACCGTTTTCGTCCTGAAGAGGTGAGGTCGTCACGACGAAATGCCGGACACCCTTTTCGTAACCGCCGACTCTAATCAGCCGGGGCATTTTCTCCCGTTCCAGAATTGAGTCGACCAGATACATGGAGCCGTCTGTTTTCCCTCTGAGCCGAAGCAGGGGAGTGCCGGCGGCTTCTGAGTACGGCATCCCAAGAAGTTTCTCGGCCGAAGGATTCATGAACAGAATCAAACCACGGCGGTCAACCGCAAGAATGCCTTCCGTAATCCCGTTCAGCATGCAATTCATCAGGTGCTCTTTTCGATCAAGCAACTGAAGGGCATCGGCGATTGTTTCCTGTTGGTCCGCAACCTGCTGTTCCAGGTGTTCACGATACCGTTGCCGGTTAATTCTACCGTGAAATTGCGCAAAAGCCCGAGAGACAATGTCAAGAAGGTCCTCCCAGGCAATCGGTTTGGTGAGATACCCGAAGGCGCCCAGTTCGATTGCCCTTTGAGCATCCTCAACCGATTCATGTGCCGTAAGCATAATGGCTTCTACCGAAAGCTTTTTTTCACGGATGCGGGTGAGCATGGATAGCCCGTCCATAGTCGGCATTCGTACATCGAGAAGAACCACCGGAGGATTGTATCGGTCAAGTTGTTTGAGACCCTCGAGCCCGTCTCGGGCCTGAATAGTACTATACCCGGCATCCTGGAGAATCTCCGATAAGCTTTCGCGAATGAAATCTGAGTCGTCGACCAGAAGAATACTTGGGTCGTGGCAGCTCTCCGGAGATTTGTTCTGTTGCGGCGAATCCATTACCACCCCGGTGGTCGGACAGGTTTGGATCCGAGTTCATCGATGTCCGCCATTCACGGATGCCGGATCGGACGATGAGAATCGGACGAATCTGATCTTCTGCAATTATACCATCATGGCGCCTGTGGGCAATCCCGGGTTGATTCGGGGCGTCTAATGCTATCGCGCAAGAATCATTACGCGAGATCGACTGTATTTGCCGGCCGAGAAATGATATATATACGGCCCCGCCGCCACTGAAGCACCCGTATGGCTTGCGCCCTCCCATACTATCCGATGTTTGCCGGGTTTCATCCGACGGTTCGGGCCGATCAGTTCAGCAATACGGCGTCCCTGCAAATTGTATACTGTCAGTGTTACATTGGAGGCTTCGGGCAAGTCAAACCGGATCATGGTGCGACCGCGGAATGGATTGGGGTAGTTGCCGTACAGCATGAATCTTGCCGGGAGCATTCGTCTTGGCTTGAGTTGGATCGGACCGTGACGGCCGGTTCGTGACTCATAATCCACCGATTCGAGAACGTATTCATACACAATGTCATTA
>CAZEMW010000219.1:0-6399 GCA_964513105.1 uncultured Fibrobacterota bacterium | reverse complement strand
CTCTTAATACCTCCCGTAAGGCGGAATCTTCTTCGTCAACCTCTCCCCCAACCGCATACAGCACACCCATGGAGCCGACAACGACCTCTTTGGCAACAAATCCGGTGACCAAAGAAACCGCTCCGCGCCAGTCGGTCCCGAACGGTCTAACAAGCGGTTCCAGAACTCGACCGACTCGACCGATATATGTTTGCTGCATCAGTTCCGCATCTCTCTCCGTTTCGATCGCAGCAACGCGTTCTTCTTTCTCAGCGGCCCCGATATCCCCGGATTGTTTCACATTCTCTATTGTCTTCTCGTAGCGGGCCTCTATTTCAGGCGACTTGGGGAACTCGCCGGCCCACCACAAAATGACCGAAAAGACAAGTACCACACCCCCCATTTTCTTCAGATAATGTCGTGCTTTCTGCCACATGTGAATGAGCACGCTCTTGCCGGTTGGAACCCGGTATGGAGGAAGCTCCATTACGAACGGCATATCCACCGCGCCCTTGAAAAGGGTAACCTTGAAAATCAGTGCCATACCGACAAATGCGGCAAATCCCAGAACCAGTTGATAGAGGAAAACCACGTTGCCGGCATTTTTCGGAAAGAGCGCCCCGGCAAAAAGCACAAATACCGGTAGACGGGCGGAGCAGGAGACCAGTGGTGTCAAGAGAATCGTTTTAACCCTGTCACTGCGGGACTCAAGTGTTCTCGCAGCCATGATCGCAGGCACGCTACACCCAAGTCCCATCAGCATGGGTATAAAGCTCTTTCCGTGAAGCCCGATTCTGTGCATCAGGCGATCCATTATGAACGCGGCGCGTGCCATGTAGCCGGTATCTTCCATGATCGAAATACCAAAGAAGAGAATCAGGATATTGGGAAGAAACACAATGACCCCTCCGACTCCGGCAATCACCCCGTCGACAATCAGGTCCCGGAAAACGGAGGGAGGAAGCGCGCCTTGAACGGCGCCCATCAACCATCCAATACCTGCTTCAATCCATTCCATCGGATACCCTCCGATTTTGAATGTCGCTTGAAACAGAAGCCACATGAATGCCAGAAAGATGGGAAAGGCCCAGAATCGATGAGTCAGAACGCTGTCGATACGGTCCGATACTTCTACTGCATTTCGCCGAGAATGAGATACAATCTCACGCAGCAATCCCGCAATATACCCATATCGCGCCTCGGAAATGATTGTGGCCGGGTCCTCGCCGAGTACGCTCTCTATTTCGGCCTCCCCTCTGTCTCGCTCCACCAGCGCCGTCGCCCCCCCCGGTTCCCTGCGTACCAGTTCTTCGATCTCCGCATCGCGCTCGAGCAGTTTGACGGCGGTCCATCGTATCGGATACCGCTTTGACAGATCTCCATCAATCACCTTTTCCAGGCGGTCAATAACCGAGGATACCTCGCGCGGAAGCGGCAAATGAAGCGGCGGGGTATCTTCTTCGGGAGATCGTGCCTGGTCGACGGCTTCCTTCAGCAGATCATCCATGCCCTTACCGGTGCGTGCGGTTGTCGTGACAATCCGGAGTCCGAGCAGTTCCCGCAATCTCGCGATCTCAATACCGATTCCTCGCCTTTTGACTTCATCCCACATGTTAAGGGCTATTACCGGCTTGATACCCAATTCCATGAGCTGGGTCGCAAGATACAGATGGCGATCGAGATTGGTCGCGTCAACAACATCGATAACGACATCGGGCTTCTGATCGACAAGGTACTCCCGAGCCACACGCTCCTCTTCCGAAAAGGCGCTGAGAGAGTATGTTCCCGGAAGATCGATGAAGGTCACCTTCTCACCGTCTACATCTTTCGTCCCCTCCTTTATTTCGACCGTTACGCCGCCCCAGTTTCCCACTTTTTGCATGGCACCGGTGATGTTATTGAACACCGATGTCTTTCCGGAATTGGGGTTTCCCGCAAGAGCGATTTTCATGCTGCCCTGCCCCTTTTTTTCTATAATTAGCCATTCACACTTTAACTAGACACTTCTAACTTATCAACAAAAAAAATCTATCTTTCAACGAGTATATTTTTTGCTTCCTCTCTCCGTAAAGACATATTGCAGTTGCGAATCCGGATTTCGATAGGGTCTTTGAGCGGAGCGCTCTTAATAACGGTTACCGGAAGCCCCGCGGTGATTCCCATCTCTCGAAGCCTTCGTTTGAGGGCTCCGTCTCCAACGATTCGCACCACGTTCCCCTTTTCACCCTCCCCGAGCATATTCAGATTCAACGGCTCCTGAGTCATCCGAGCATTGTCCTTTCCGGGCCGAGTATAGCCACACGATTGATCACAATCAATAGTTCGTTTTTCCCGTTCGACGGCGCCCCGAAGCGCACCGGCAAATTCCTGATCTTTTTCCGCGGCGCGCAACAGACTCATCACCGACTTGCACACTTCCGTGTTCATTCCATGCTCCATCCTGCATGCCGCCTCTTCAGCCTCTTCTTCCTGCAGCATAAGGACGTCGGTGAAAAAATCCCTCAGTACATGGTGGCGCTTGTCGACACACTGTGCGATTTTCTCTCCCTGATCGGTGAGTGTAATATACGAACGAGGTGTGTAGTTGATTAATCCCTTCTCAGCCAGAGCGCGAAGCGCCACCGTAACCGTCGGTCGACGCACGTTGAGCTTCTCCGCGATCTCCATCGATCGGGCGACTTTGTGCTTTGAGACGATATTCAGTATTACCTCGAGATAGTCCTCAAGGGTGGCGGTAAGTGGAATTGCGTTGTTCACTGAGCGGCGAGCCTTCCTTCCGTACACTTGTTCAATGACCTGTCCCCCAGAACCCACATTCGAAAACCAGCAAATTCCGGATCAATAGCAGTTCGCGGATACGAATCCAGTTAGCATTGTCTAACAAACATAATTATATTCCAGAATAAGAATCAAGGGGTACGCTGATCAATCCTGAATTGGTGCCTGTCCGATAATACTCCGTTCATCGAGTCCCGAATTAACTTCGGGAAGAGTCGAAGAACCGGAATTTGCGCGTGCATGGCAGAATCCGGGCATTCTCTCCCATGAACAACAGGATTACGGTGCCGGTTTTGCGGCGCTGGAGCATGTGGTGCGGCTTGGGGTGCTGACCGTGCTCGGAGCCGCACATAAGGAACTTGAGCAATACAGCAATGCGACGATCTACCTGCAGCAGGCGCTCGAACGCGATTCCTCCGTAAGTGATCTCGGAAACCGTGGAGAGTGCATTTTGAAACACCATGAGATAATTGTCGTTGGCGCCGGCGCGGCCGGTATCGGCATAGGGGCGGCACTTCGGCGAACGGGGTTGCACCCGCTTATCCTCGACAGGTATGGCATTGGAGGTTCCTTTTTCCGCCGGCCAAAACAAACCACGCTACTGACCCCTTCGTTTGCATCAAATGCCTTTGGACTTGCCGACCTTAACGCCGTTTCTCCCGAATCATCGCCGGCGCCTGTTCTGCAGACAGGGCGTGGCCGGAGCGATGCGTGGGACAGCGTTTGTCAACGGCGCCATTCACGCACACTCGCACCGCCACGTTCTGGAGCACCTCCCGCAACGACCTGTGGTAAAAGGGCAAGACTTCAGGCGAGACCTTTGAGTTTATCGAAGCGTATCTTAATTGTGAACAGAACTCGTTTGTTTTCAAAGTCCCGCCACGCAGAAGCGGTATCTGCCACACAAAGAACAGCAACGGTAGACCTCGTAATTGCTTTTACCGGCGCATCGATTTGGACGACGCATCTTTAGCGAACTTGGATCCGTGACCTGGAGTCAGGGAGCCGTTTCCCACTACTATGACCCCGCGCGGGATCAGGAACCGATACCGGAAACCATATGCAGGAGGAATCAGCCATGCCTGAAGAATGGAAATCGTGCATAACCGCGGGCGGTGGCATAGAGACAAGGGATGCGGTTCGTGATAGGGTTGCCGTTTTGAGCAACCCCGATCACCCGGAGGCTATGCGCTTCGTGGAATCATACGGCTCAGAGCATTTAAGGCAGGTGCTTGTGTGGCTACAGCGCCAGGAAATGGAACTCTGGTTGTAACAAAGAGTATCTGGAATTTCTTCAGGACCATCAGAAGCAAAACAATCCGAAAGCGAAGCACATTGCATCGGCCGACACCCCGATCCAGCGACCCGATGGAGACAGGCGTGGCTTCCTGTCGGTATGACTACCTTAGACTTCATCGGTCCTCATGGTTTCCATCAGGCGATATCCTCCATCACAGCTCGGCCGAAATCTTCAATGACAAATCAAATCCCGGATTCTTTGCAATCCCTTTGTAGCTGCTCAGATGGCTCGTATACTCGGTGTTTGATAAGTTCTCACCTTCAATGGACACTGTAGCTACTCTTGAAAACAACTGAAAATCGGCAAACAGACCCGCATTGTAAAGGACATATCCCTCTGAAGGGAACAGCACATTGTTCCCGTTGGAATCCTTCCGCAATACATTCTCAAATTCAGCAAGGCGCTTCTGCGCGAAATATCCCTCAGCCCCAAAACTCAAACCTGCATTTCGCAGCCACTTCAGGGGAGCTACTTCTCTCTGGAGCGATATACCACCGATTAGTCTAGGGGGTTGAATCCCCGGTAACCATTGCTCTACTGTGCCGTCTCTATCAGAATCAATTACGTCATCGAGAATCTCCCCAATGGTAATGTCAAAACCGAGGTCGAGCGAAAGCCAGGGAAGAGGCTCTATGCTTCCGGACAATTCAACGCCGTAGATATGTGCATCGGTTTGCGTATACTCTTTCACGGGCAATGCCGATATTGCACTAAGCCAGATAAATTCTCCGGTTGGTTTGGCGTAGATATAGTCAATGAGGCGATTGTAGAAGAACGCACATTCGGCGTTGAAGCGTTCTTGTGATGACCGAAGAATCAGGTCTGCATTGTATGCCGTTTCCCGAAAAGTCCCAATTTCTTCAATCGCTATGGCGCCCTGTTGGGGATTAGTGACGGCAAGGCCCACCAGATACTCATAGCTGCCGTGATGCGCCCCGAGTATAGCCAGTTCATTCGGTTCCGGAAGCCTGAAACCGGTCCCGAAATTGCCTGCAAGAGAAAACGGCAAGGGGCGCGGTTTCCAGGAGAATCCCAAGCTGAAGCTCGGCACAGCCATGCGGTCGCCACCTTCGACAAACATCGAAGGAATGCTGTCCACGGTTGTTCCGCGCAAAGTTGCCGGAAGGTATGGCCTGAATCCTTCGGTCATTTGGGTCTGGAATATCTCATAGTCGCGAACATCTCCTCGCAGACCGACAGAACCCTTGAAACTATCAGTCAACCGCAGCTCCTGAAGCAGGAACACTCCAGCATCAGTTGTGTTGTAGTCTGGTATCAGGACTTCAACGCCGTCGGTCCGGTCATGCTTACGCGAAATGTTTATGCCGGCAGTTCCAGGGAATTTGGGAATGAACGTGTGGTTCCACCGGCCGTTTGCCGTTGCGTAGTAATTCTCGAGGTCTACCTGCACTCCGATACTACCGGGTATACCCTGCCGGTGGCCGTGTTGTCCGGCGATATCCACCGCAAAGGTGTGATTTCCCGAAAAAAACTTCGTGTTGAGCTGAAGTTTCCGGTGAAGCGTTGGTGAGAGTATCGGCTCGCCGACATGATACCACGGGCCGCCGTCGGGGCCGCCGCTGTTGTGCCAATGACCTTCTCCGATAAGTTTCTGTTCTTCCCAATAGTGCGTACCGGTAAGTGACAGCTCATATTTCTCCTTACTGATTCCGGTCATCGCGCGGAAATTGTATTGCCTGAACCCCGCAAATTCGGTCGTCACACTGTCGCTGACTTCACCTGCCGCCTGTTTAACCAGAAAGTGATTCTCGCCGGGAACTGCGAAATGAGAAGCTTGACGTCCCGAAGCATCGATGCGCCACGCACCCCACGGCCATGCACCGTGCACACCGATATGGCCCGAATGCTGCTCCGAATTGGTAAAAAACTGGTAGGCAATATCAGCGCCGAGTGGATGTGCGCCGTCTTGTGTGGTCATGATTTGCGGGGATTTTACTAGAACAACGCCGCCAAGAGCACCGGACCCGTATAGAAGACTACCCGGCCCTCGGAGCACCTCAATCCGGGATGCATCCGCAATATCTACCTCGGGCGTATGGTGGTTTGACCATTGCTGCGCCTCATGCCGGGAACCGTCACGTACAAGGACAATGCGCTGGTTAGTCATGCCGCGAATGACGGGTTTGGTGACATTGGGCCCCTGTTCGGCAAGTTGTACGCCGGGCATTTTGCTCAATGCATCACCCAGCGACTGCGCGTGCGTCTTCTTCAGTTCCTCCTCATTTCTGACTGATACGGTACGTGAGATTTCGTCAAGCCGTGAAGGTGCGGATGTTGCGACTACAGTCATCTTTTCGAGCTGTTGTATCCTTGATTCCATA
>CAZEMW010000218.1:0-6416 GCA_964513105.1 uncultured Fibrobacterota bacterium | reverse complement strand
GAGCGTAACTGGCCCTATGCCTGGAAACTGCATCAATCGGACGACTCGCCGGTACAAGGCAAGGTGGGTATTGCCCCGCTTCCCCATTTTGAAGGTGGTAAAAGCAAATCGACTCTTGGAGGCTGGCATGTTGGAATTTCCAGGCACTCAGACAGTAAGGAAAACGCCTGGCGCCTGGTAGAGTTCATCACATCCCGTGAGACGCAGACCAGACTTGCTCTGGAGCTTGGATGGAACCCCGGCCGCATAGAGGTATACACCGATTCAACGGTTCTAAAGCAGATGCCGCATTTTGCGGAATTGCGGGATGTATTCGATAATGCCATAGCACGTCCAAACGTTCCCTACTACTCCCAGCTTTCCACCGTATTGCAGCGTCACCTGAACTCGGTCCTGGCGGGCAAAACACCGGTAGATGACGCTCTGACTACCGCCGAATCGGAGATGACGGAGACTGTTAAGAGGTATGGACAATAGAAAACCTCCAGAATGACATCATTTCGGCACATTTTTTGATAAGGAAAACCAGAATTAGTGTCTGTCCGATAACCACCCGTCCATCGCGCTGCATTGAGTCGAAATGAGCTGAGCCATTCTCCGGGGTTCTCGGACAGGCTCTGAATTTCGGAGCCCGGCAATCGTCCCGACGACGGCTCCGGTACTTGAGTGAACCACACGGGAGGCTATATCCGGCATCGCGGCAAAACGGCATTTCGAGGAGCACGAGTGCGAGACGCGTGGCTCGAAGCAGCTCCTTTTATGCTGCCCCTGCTTCTGCTCATCGGTATTTTCGTTCTCGTCCCCGTTTTAGGAACAATCTTGACCTCCTTTTTCCGAGACGTCACCTTTCTCCCGACAAAATGGACCGGGATAGATAATTTTCAGGCACTCGCAACGGATGCGTCATTCGGCCAGTCGTTTCGATTCACCATGTTTTTCATTCTCGTCTCGGTCCCGCTCGAGATTATTTGCGGAATGGCCGTAGCCCTGCTTCTCAACACCCCATCACCGTTTCGAGGCTGGCTTCGTGCCGGAGTCCTCATCCCCTGGGCCATACCGGCGGCGGTATCGGCACGCGTGTGGGAACTGATATATGCGTACAATTACGGTCTTGCAAACTGGATCATTCAGAAGATCGGTCTGGTTGACGATCCGGTGAACTGGCTCGGAACGGGCATTGGTGCCTTCTTTGCCGTAGTACTCGCCGATGTCTGGAAGACAACTCCGTTTGTTGCCATCATTCTCCTGTCGGGGCTCTCGGCAATTCCCGAAACGCTGTACAAGCAAGCTCACATTGACGGGACACACTTTGTCCAGCGCTTTTTTCTGATAACCATTCCGCTTCTTCGCCCGGTCCTGGTTGTCGCATTGTTGTTTCGTACCATTGACGCATTGCGCATTTTCGATCTCCTATATGTACTGACATCAGGAGGGCCGGGAGGAGAAACGACTTCGTTGTCTCTTTATGCGTACAGACTGTTCGTCGGGGGCGATTTCGGCATGGGATCCGCCGTATCAGTCTTTCTTTTCTTTTCCGCGCTGGCCCTGTCCGTACTTCTGGTCCGAATCGGCAAATTTGGGAACGAAACAGTATGAGCGAACGTACGGTACAGAGAATTCTCTATTATGTCGGTATTCTCATGGCATTTCTCATGCTGCTGGGTCCCGTTATGTACATGACAGTAACCGCGGTTGGCCGGTCTGCCGATTTTCTGTCGCCTGCGAGTCAGTTTCAATTCACTCTTGAGCACCTAACGGTAGTTGCAACAGACAGCAGTCTCCATTTCATGGCATACCTCCGCAACAGTCTGATCGTCTCCGGGGCGGCCGCGGTTATATGCGTTGTTGTTGCCTCTATGGCCGCATATGCCGTCACGAGACTTCGACTGCCGGGAGGGATGCTGGTTCTCTTTGCGGTCCTCGCCGTATCGATGTTTCCCCAGATCAGCCTGGTTGGATACCTTTTTCGACTCATTTCTCGGCTCGGTTGGATAAACACCTATCCCGGTCTCGTGCTGCCGTATACGGCCTGGATCACTCCACTCTCCCTGTGGATTCTCGTAAGCTATTTCGCCCAGATTCCGCGCGACCTCGACAGAGCGGCTCGAGTCGACGGATGCGGTAATTTCCAGATACTCATACGGGTAATCGCTCCAGTTGCCGCTCCGGGAGTGTTCTCAACTCTGCTGCTCGCTTTTATATTCGCGTTCAACGAATTCATGTTCGCTCTCATGCTGACAACCGATTTTCATGCACGAACCGTCCCGGTTGGGATTGCTCTGTTCCAGGGCCTGCACGGCGAAATTCCCTGGGGCACCATTATGGCGGCATCGGTGGTCACGACCGGGCCGATAATCATCCTTACACTCATTTTCCAGCGCTGGATCGTACAAGGCATAACTCGGGGGGCGGTTAAGGGATGAGTGTTCTTGAAATACGGAACCTGGGAAAGACTTTTCATACGTCGGGCGGAAAAACGACTGCACTCTCGAGTGTTGACCTCGACATAGAACCCGGGGAACTGTTTGTATTGTTGGGCCCCAGCGGTTGTGGGAAGTCCACCTTACTGAACCTGATTGCAGGCCTGGAGACTCCTACCTCGGGAAGTATACGGTTTGGGGAAGAATGCTTTTTCTCTTCCTCCGACGGGCGAAATCTCAGCCCTCGGCAGAGAAACATCGCCATGGTCTTTCAGAACTACGCTCTATACCCGCATTTGAGTGTGCGTGATAATATCGCCTTTCCCCTGCGGATCGGAAAGACGCCGAAAAACGAGATCGAGACCCAAACCGCGCATGTCGCTCAGATGCTTGGGTTAAGTGATTTTCTGAATTCCAGGCCCGGACAACTCAGCGGAGGTCAGCGCCAGCGGGTGGCAATTGCCAGGGCGATCATCCGAAGGCCAAATTTGTTTCTTCTCGATGAACCGCTATCAAATCTCGATGCACAGCTTCGGGCTTCAATGCGCACTGAAATAAAACGCCTTCAGCGTTCTCTCGGCATAACGGCCGTCTACGTGACTCACGACCAGGTCGAGGCAATGACACTGGGAGACAGAGTGGCTGTGCTCAAGTCCGGCCGGGTAGAACAAATAGCACCGCCCGACCTTTTATACGAAGAACCATCCAATACGTTCACGGCTCGTTTTGTCGGATCGCCCCAGATGAACATCTTCCCCGGCCGGGTCGAACAAAGGGACAGCGGACTGTACGCCGGAATCGCAGACGCCGAATTCGATATTTCCCAACACCCCATTCCGCCCGATGCCGGGGTGGTTCAAATCGGCATTCGCCCGGAGCACCTTCATATTCTTGAAGACACAGAAACACCCTCAAAATCGACGATCCCCGCAAAGATTACCGGAATTGAGCGACTGGGGCGCGAGGATCTCCTTCACTGTCGGACAAGAGACGGTATTGAGCTTTCGCTCCTATCCTCTTCCACTCAAACGGATTTGGAAGATACGGTGCACATCAAGCCCGAAACTGATCGTATCCACATATTCTCAGAAGACGGCAACAAACGATTTGGGTAACGGGAACCGCGAAGGGCTAAACGATACGAGCTACCTGTTGGCCCCCCCTCCCGGAGGTAGCCTCTTGCCGTGCCCCATTGATTTGAACTTATTGTATTATTTTGAGAGCAGACCATGCTTTTCAATTTGATGATGAAAAATCCACGATATTCGCCTGATCGGGAGGAGAGCAGGATCGTTCAACCGTATACAATCGGCCGGTGGATGAATCCTGTTTAGCGACCGAAAGCGGTTATCACAGCCGAGAGGATAGTTATAAACGGTGTCCCGTAAACTGCGTGATTTCCTGGCCGATACTTATACGGTGGAAAATGTTAACCCATTGACCACTCTCTCCGAAGATTTCCCAATCCAGATCGACGATCAGGACGATAGAGATAATATCACCCTGTTCTGCACGATCTTTGTTACGGTAGAAAAGAACGAGCGTATAAGGCTGGAGATATCCGGAAGAATTCCAATCACCAAAAACATCGCGGACCTCGCTGAGATTTACCACGGAAGCACCGACAGCCGATGGGGCAGAATTGTGCTTCGGTTCAATCCGGAACAGATTGACCTCGTGCGTACCCTGTCGGGGAAAATACGGGAGACCTCACATCTGGGAGCTACAGTAGGAAACCCGGAATGGGAAAGAATATCCGCCCGAACGATCAGCTCACTTCATCGCTTTGTTCGCGCCGTGAAAGAATACCGCGCGGAGCAGAGCTAAATCGGAGGAACCGAAGTCGAAATGCCGTGAGTCGGCTGCGAAACGTGGGCTAGGTGGCATCCGGTTTTCGATACACCACAATCTGCCGGGGGCACTCAAAGCCTTTCAGAACATCCTGCTCAAATGGATTGGTACGATCGGAAACGACAACGCGACACCCAACTTGAACAACGTACATATTCTGCACGTTTGTCTGCCACTTGGCTACGAACTTACCGGCAGCGATATGATTGATTCGCGCATCGTCAAAGAGTTTCATCAGCCCCCATTGTCCCGAGTACCGAAGGTCCTGGTCAAAATCGTTGGCTACATGAATTTTCAGTACCGCGCCGTTTTCTCCGTTCTCTTCAGGCCATCGAAGTTCGCTGGGGGGTGTACCCGGAACCAGGACGGCTTTCTGATTTGCACCAAGGTTCAGAGTCGCGGAATGAGTGTTGGTGGGCGATGCGGACAGTGAGAGCTCCAGCACACGTAGAGTACCGTCGGCCCGCATAAAGGCATTGGCAATTTTCTCCGCTTTCAGGAAAACAGAATCGATTCCCGGCATGAACGTCGGGTGAAGCATACCTACCGAACGCGTCTCCCATCCTTTTTCATCTCGGGCAAGAAATCCGCTCAACACCCGACTGTGAAATCCCCAGAACGTACCGGTTTTCGGTCGGAAGAACTCCATTACATCATCGAACGAAGCATCTTCTCCCCCCGCAAATGGGAATCTTCCCGCCATTGTATTAGCGAACGGTTTGACCACCTGTTTTTCCCATTCGAGGTTAAGCCGCTTGGCAAGCAGGTGGGAAACGACCTCCGAACTGCGCTCCAGCGGCAGATGAAGGATATTCCCGACGGCCGGAGCAAGTGCTTCAGGAAGTCCTTCCACATAGCCGGTGGTGAACTTGGTTGCATCAAGCAAAGGGTCGCTTTCCAGTCCCACAAATCGTCGAACAACCTGTTCCTCACGGTCCGCGGTCTCGGAAAGTGCCTCGGCGAGACGATGGAGGATTTCCCGATACTCTCCAAAGGTCGCACCCGCCTGCGGCGACGATTGCGCGAAAGAGAGGACCGGCTGGAACGAATGAATCGAAGAGCTGCCGAAGCGGCTCGCGATTGACCCGGCCACCGCCTGTTCATCAACTCTTTTTCCAAACTTTTTCAGCGGCTTGAGTTTTCCCGCCGCCCCCGCCGCCTTGGAAATGGTCTCTTCAGTCTTCTGAGTGGGATCAATCATCGCGGCTTCGGAGGTGACAACAAGCACCCGTTTCAGTTCCGAATTCTCTGATGCAAGCCGGCGAATTGATCGCGCGCATTCCCCGATTCCGGCAAACGGTTGAATCCGTATGGAAGAAAGAAAACCGAGCCAGGCCTCCCGGGTATCATTCATATACGCATCGATCATTCCCTTTTTCAGAGTTCCGGGATCAAGCATGGACGCAGGCAGGTCGTCTTTGCTCAGATTCAATACCCAGTCGACCTCAAATGGATTACTGCTTGCTTTGGCAATTGCAGGCACGACATACCGCGTAAAGCCCTCTTTGGTATACACACTGCTCACTTTTTGGTCGGTGTACAGTATTCCTCCATCAGTGCGTCCGAGTAGTTCATCAAGAGATATTCGGGGAAGTTCCTGCTCAAGCCGATTCGCCACAGTAGCGTAGAGTGCTTTTGCATCGGGCAACCGTCGCAGTTTTACCCGCGCCGCACGCACGAGTCTCTGGTCTTGCTGAATAAACAAGGACGGCTCGCTGTACAGATACCGAAGATAGAGACCGATACTCGACCGGATTGCCGTTTCCAACTCGGCCGGAAGACGGCCGTCTCCCCCCCTGCCGATGAGTCGTTCGGCGATGGAGTTATACAAAATCGGAAAAACGAAGGAGGTATCAATTCGTTCGCGGTTGTCCGCCACGGCTTCCGAAATCGAAAGATAGGCCTTCAAGGTTCGGTACAATTCCGAATGGTCCTCTCCGGTTGGCCGTCCCCCCATACTCGTTTGCCGTCCCAGAGATCGCTCGAGAATTCGGGTACTCGGCTGTATGACCAGGGTTCGAAGCTCCGAGAGGAAACGAGGGCGCAGTTCCCCGATCACGTCGGTTCCATGGTAAAACCCCAGCCGCAGCTGCAGCGGCAGCCCACCTCGCTCAATGTTTTCGAGCCGAGCAAGAGTATTCGCCA
>CAZEMW010000217.1:0-6416 GCA_964513105.1 uncultured Fibrobacterota bacterium | reverse complement strand
AAATACGGGATTACCATGAACCCATGGGAGGATGCAGATTAAGCAGATATCCTGCCATGTGCATAGGTGATTATCCGTTGGACTGCCGGGACGGGCTCTCCGGAATTCGAATCTGTCGACTAGACGTTTGGTGGCGGCCCCGGAAAAACGAAAAATGCCGGTTCCATCCGGAACCGGCATTTTACCGTGATATATCGTGATTCGAGGGTTACCCGATTAGTGACATCACGCTTGAAGGTGCCATGTTGGCTTGTGAGAGCATGGCTGTTGCCGACTGAGAGAGTATCTGGTTTTTCACCATCAGGCTCGTTTCATGGGCGAAATCGGCGTCTCTGATCTGAGATTCGGCAGCCGCCTGATTTGTTTCCGCGACAATAAGATTGTTTACCGCATGCTCCAGTCTGTTCACAAACGCACCCATGTCGGCTCGCATGCTGTTGACACTGTTGATGGCGGTGTCCAGTGTTGCTATCGCGAGCGCGGCATTTGACTGTGTTTGCAGGTCAAGGTCCGCTACTTTGATTCCGTTTGACGTTGAAGTGCTGAGAGTATCAATTGTTATAGTGATACTGTCTGTTCCGACTGTTGAGTTTGCATCGAGCCAGAGAGCCGAGCCGACCGAGCCCGCACCAAATCGTCCGCCGGTTGTCGCGGCCGAGAGCAGTTTCATGCCGTTATAATTGGTCACGCTGGCGATTCGGTCGATTTCAGCAGTGAGTGCCTGAAACTCCTGATCGGTGTAATCTCGCTCATTGTCGGTGAGAGTATCGTTTGAGGACTGAATCGCAAGTTCGCGCATCCTCTGGAGTATGTCCGAAATCTCACCCGCAGCACCTTCCGCTATGTTTACTACCGCGACACCGTCCATTGCGTTTCGTTGAGCCTGTGCGGCACCCCGAACTTGGGTACGAAGTCGTTCTGATATTGCCAGGCCGGCGGCATCATCGCTGGCGCGGTTGATCCTGAGCCCGGTTGACAGTTTCTCGATCGAGGCGGAAAGATTTCTGTTGGTCTTGTACAGTGCGCCTTGCGTCACCATTGCGGGAATGTTGTGGTTGATACGCATTTGTAACCTCCCTGTGTACTGTTTTGTCTCCTGATCAACAATCCTTGTTGATCCGTCCAAAGTCCGATGCCGAGAGACCTTTCGAAATTCCTCCTTTCATTTCGATTCTGCCGGACTGGGGAGGTCTATTCTTCTCCGAAGGAAGTTGCCGCTTCCCGCGGTATGTGCCGTTTCTCCTCCCTCGTCCCTGAGGTCTGCACCATCTCCTACTTCCTGTATCGGAGGGAGGTCCTTGAACTTTAGTTTTTTTTTCGAAGTTCTTTGAAAAAAGATTTGAGCACCGTTCGGCATTCCGTTTCAAGTATTCCCGAGACTACGGTGGGATACCGCCGATAGGAACTAAGAATGTTCTCGCGGTGATCGTGGGTATCAACGGCTCCCAGTCGTGGGTCGGGCGTGCCGTACACAATTACGTCGGTTCTGCTCTGGAGAATGGCACCCAGGCACATCAGACACGGTTCGAGAGTCACATAGAGAGTACATCCGGTGAGGCGCCAGGAAGCCAGTGATGCCGATGCGGCGCTCATTGCTATTATTTCCGCATGTGCCGTTGCGTCGCGAAGGCTTTCGGTACGGTTGTACCCACGTCCGACGATTCTCCCCTCGTGGACAATCACGGCGCCTACCGGTATTTCATTCTCATCGTACGCTTTCAAAGCTTCCTGGTAGGCGAGGTTCATATAAAACTCATGATTGATCAACACCGCTTGTTCCTTCCCTGCACATCTTAAACATCACAACTGAAGCTTTGTTTTATCTCTATCTTCTTGGTGGTTTGGCGACACCGAAGTGCCGTAATCCAGGTCTCCAGACTAAAATACGCCCCGGAACGCCGATCCCGGTGACCTTCCACAATACGGCTATCAGTCACGGCCGTAGTCTTGTCGACCGACCGAAGGACCGGGTAAAAATAGTGTGGTCTGAGAACAACCGGATATAACAAGGGTTTGTGGTAAAAACGGGCCGCCGGCGGAAATTCCCGCCGTTTTCATCGTTCTATCACTTACCATGGAAGCCAGTCCCCGGGGATATACTTGAATTGCAGCCATCTAATAATGTATTTTGAATAAATTTCCTGCGGTGTTTTTCGATTCGTTTTGAAGGGTACGGTCGGTCCGACTGAGAAAGACCGCTGCAAACGAGTTAATCTATGTTTGAAGAGCTTTCGGGGCGCCTTGAAGGCGTTTTCAAAAAAATCAAGGGCAGAGGCAGGCTCACCGAAGAGAATATTTCGGAGGCGATGCGTGATGTAAAACGCGCCTTGCTCGAGGCCGACGTTAACTACAAGGTAGTTAAGGAATTCACCGGCCAGGTGAAGGAAAAGGCCCTGGGCACCGATGTGCTGACCAGCATCACTCCGGGACAGATGTTTATCAAGGTGGTGTCCGAAGAGCTGGCAAACCTGATGGGAGGCGAAAGCAAGCCGGCCCGTTTTCACACCAACCGGTTGAACGTGGTTGTGCTTTCGGGGTTACAGGGGTCTGGTAAAACGACTACCGCCGCCAAGCTCGCGCTTCATTTCAGAAAACAGGGACATCGTCCTGTGCTGATCGCCTGCGACACGCATCGTGCCGCAGCTATCGATCAATTGGAGTCGCTGGGAAAGTCTCTCGGTATTCCCGTCTATTCCGATCGCGAGAAGGATGCCGTGGCAATTGCCAAGGATGGATTAGGCTGGGCTCGTCACGAAGACAAGTCACTGGCAATTATTGATACCGCCGGTCGCCTTCATATCGACGAAGCGATGATGTCTGAGCTGAAGAACGTGGTCGGAGTAGCCAAGCCCGATGAAATCTATTTTGTGGCCGATGCCATGACCGGGCAGGACGCGGTGAATGTCGCCGCTCGATTTCACGAGGAAATCAACTTTACCGGAGTAGTCCTCACAAAAATGGACGGCGATGCCCGGGGGGGCGCCGCCCTTTCCATTCTAAGGGTTACCGGGGTTCCGGTCCGCTACGTCGGTATTGGTGAGCGTCCCGACGGATTTGAGGCATTTCACCCCGACAGAACGGCATCCCGTATCCTGGGCATGGGGGATATCGTATCGCTGGTAGAGAAGGCTCAGGAGAACGTTGATGAGGAGAAAGCTCGAAAACTTGGACGCAAAATTCGCAAAAATGCACTTTCTCTCCAGGATTTTCTCGACCAGCTTCGTCAGATTCGCAAAATGGGACCTCTCCAAGACCTCATGTCGATGATACCCGGAGTGGGAGGACAGCTCTCAGGGGCGGAAATCGACAAAAAAGCCGTGAATCGTATAGAAGCCATCATTTGTTCTATGACTCCCAAGGAGCGGGAAAAACCACAGCTCATCGACGGTAGCAGGAAAAGACGGATTTCGGCCGGTAGCGGTACCAGCGTGCAGGAAGTGAATCGATTGCTGAAGCAGTTTGATTCGATGAAGTCCATGATGAAAAGAATGAATAAAATCGCAGGAAAGCGCGGGCAAAATGCGGCAATGCGCAATATGTTTGCCGGGTGACCTTTGCCTCAGGCAGTCGTACGGAAGACGCAGGTCTGCGCGTTTTCAGAAGAAACATAGATAATAACCAGAGTTCAGTTACTGTAAAGAACACAAACCAGGAGTATGCTTTGCCCGTAAAAATTCGATTGGCGCGAGGTGGAAGAAAAAAAGTGGCCCGGTATCGCATTGTTGCTGCCGACGGTCGTGCACCCCGGGACGGTCGTTTTCTTGAAACTCTCGGCTACTACAATCCCGAAGCCGAGCCGAAGGATTTTGAGATTAAGACCGAACGGATGGCGTACTGGCTGGGCCAGGGAGCCATACCAAGCTTAACCGTCAAGAACCTGCTTCGCCAGGATCGCTTTGAAGAGAAGAAAGAGGCTGTGGCAAAAGGATTAAGCCTCGAAGAGGCGAAGATTGAACGGGTCCAGGAGCGCAAGAAAAAAGCCAAGCCGAAACCGCAAAAAGCCGAATAGTTTATTTCTCTTTCGACTCCCGGCAATTCTAACCGGCTGCTTGCTGCGGAGGTCCCGGGGTGTTTTTGCGTGGTGGTGATGGTCCAATCGCATACTGATTCCGAGCCTGTAGTGATCGGACAAGTCCGAAAACCAATCGGCCTGAAAGGTTGGTGTGGGGTAACCGCATACGGTGAATCTCTCGGCAACCTGAAACTTCCCGCCCGTATCATTCTCGATCGCGCGCGGGGAGGAAAAACCGAAGGTATTTTGCTTTCGGTTGAGAATCATCCGAAAGGATATCGCTGCCGCTTCAAAGGTGTCTCAAATCGGGATGCCGCGGAGAAGCTTCGCGATGCCGATATCATAGTGGATAATGCACAGCTCCCGACCCTTGCGGAGAGCGAGTATTATCATTTCGAGCTTGAGGGAATGCAGGTAGTGGCGGAACCAGACAACACGTTCATCGGAACCGTAAAGGAAGTACATAACTATCCTTCGGTTGATGCTCTGGAGATAGAGCGTCCGCAAGGCAAACCGATTGTGGTTCCCATGACCAGGGAAACGGTTCTGCGAGTCGATCGAGCCACGGGCACCATTTCGGTGTCGGTCGATTTTCTTGAGGAAGTGCTTTAGTTGTTTCCGGTCTTGAAATATGCAGGTGGGGGAGCCGTGGCTCTTTCCTGATCAGGTTCGAGATACAAATATGTTCTTTGATATACTGACGCTGTTCCCTGCAATGTTTGAGGGCGTACTGGGGGACAGCATTCTGAAAAGAGCGATAGAGCGGGAACTCATTTCGGTTCGCCTCGACAACATTCGTGATTACGCAAAGGATCGCCATAAATCAGTCGATGATTACCCCTATGGTGGGGACCCGGGTATGCTTATGAAACCGGCTCCGATAGCCGAAGCGATTCGGGCGGCAAAAGAGCGAAATGGTGGCCTGAATCCAAAGGTCGTCTTTTTTACCCCTCAAGGGGAGCGCCTGGAACACGGAATCGTTGAGGATCTGGCCGGCGAGCAGTGCCTTATTCTCCTGTGCGGACGGTACAAGGGTATAGATGAGCGAATACGTGAGCACTATGTGGATCGAGAGATCTCAATTGGGGATTTTGTCCTTGCCGGAGGAGAGCTGCCGGCAATGGTCCTGATTGAGGCGGTATCTCGTCTGATTCCCGGCGTTCTTGGAAATGAAGACAGCGCGCCGAGAGATTCTTTCTATGAAGGGCTACTCGCACCGCCGCAATATACCCGTCCGGAGGAGTTCGAAGGATTGTCGGTGCCTGGGGTGCTGCTGAGCGGCCATCATAGGAGAATACTGGAGTGGCAAAAGGAGCAGGCCGAAGATCGTACCCGGATTCGCCGTCCGGATTTGTGGGAAAAATACAAAGCCGGAAAATAGAAAAACTAGATATAATCCGCTGAAGCAAACCGAGGAGGTTTAGAGTGAGTGAAATCATCAAAAAGATCGAGAAAGCGCACCTTACCGATCAGAAGGTCGAGTTTGGTCCGGGCGATACCGTCTCGGTTTCGATCAGAATACGCGAAGGCGACAAAACCCGTCTTCAGGCGTTCCAGGGGGTCGTAATACAGGAAAAAGGCAGTGGCATGGGTCAGACCTTTACCGTGAGAAAAGCATCGGGCAATGTGTACGTGGAACGCGTTTTCCCTCGCCATTCCCCTTTGATTTCTGAGATCAAACTCATCCGACGCGGTCGGGTTCGTCGTGCAAAATTATACTATCTACGTGACCGTACCGGTAAATCGGCCCGACTCAAAGAGAGAAAGTAGGGTACGAGAAGAGGCCGTCCGGGTCTCGGAATAATACCGCACGCTCGGTACTTCTCAAACACAGGGCATAGAATGTATCATAGGGAAGGAACCTGGTTTTCCTTCCCTTGTTTTTTTTCTGCGCGTGCGGTTACCAATATGCCCGAAATCCAGAGAAACGCCCTGAAGACCGGTCAACGTCCCGTTCAACTCAACATCCGCTCGCTTAGCCCCGGAGAAGTCCTGTTTGAGGAGGGATCGAAGGGACGTGAACTGTTTATCATTCAGTCGGGGACATTTGGAGTCTACAAGAATACCCCTGATGGTCGCATCGAACTTGCGCAGATTGGAAAAAACGGCATCATTGGTGAAATGTCGTTGCTCGACGATTTGCCTCGATCTGCGACGGTCATTGCGACGGAAGCCGGAAAAGCACTGGTCATCAATGAGACGGTATTCAAAAAGACTCTCGCCATAGCTCCGGTATGGTTGACCAGCATTGTCAAAATTGTGGTCAGCCGACTTCGAGATACCAACAAACGAATGGATCAGACTGCTCTGCGCGACCGTGAGCGTGGTCTGGTGTCCCTCATTCTGCTTCTGTTCCCAAAACACACGTACGAGTTTTCATCGAGAACGGCGCTCAGTTATGACC
>CAZEMW010000216.1:0-6438 GCA_964513105.1 uncultured Fibrobacterota bacterium | reverse complement strand
GTTCATCGTTGCAAAGCCCGGGTAATCAAAATCAGGCCTCGCAGACAGCGCCCCGGAAAACCTTACTCCGGGGCATTCAACGTCTTGACCGAATCTGGAGACGGTTCGGTACGCGGGATATTTGTGATCCGCTCAATGCACTCCCGATCCACCACCTGAAGCCACAAGAGCATAGGAATCATTGCAACGGAAATACACTTCGGACAGATGAAGATGCAGCGGAAGGGAATTGTGCCTCGGCCGGCCATACATCCACGGTATTTCCCGAGACGGCCCAGACCGCGGAAGCAAACTTACTCGGGTCGCACAATGCGTTCTTTGCGTAGCAGAGACTGGTGCAATAGAACTCAATTCGCTTTCGTAGTGGAACAGGCAGAAGCTATTCATCCGGAATCCCATCGGGCGGCAATGAGAAGTGGTATTTTCCTACGGAAAGGCGTTTCCTGATGAGTACTGAGTGCGAGAGGTATCTCGAATGCAGACCGACACGCCGAAAAATCCCGGGTGAAAGAATCCCGACAGATGTCGACTCGGCCGAGCTCACCCCGAACGTGTAAGCTAACAGGCGTTCATGCTTCGACCGGCTCAGCACGAACGTAAACCTATGAGCAAAAAAAACGCGACCAAAAGGAGAAAATCCGTTTCCAAACCCGAACTCCTTGCCCCTGCCGGCTCTCTGGAGAGTTTTCACGCGGCCGTGGATGGGGGAGCCGATGCGATCTATATCGGACTCAAGGATTTCAATGCACGCATCCGCGCTAAGAACATCAGTGCGAAAACACTCAGTTTCATGACTCCGTATGCGCACCGGAAAAACGTACGTATTTATGTCACCCTCAACACCCTGGCAAAACGGGTGGACCTGCCCCCACTGCTGGATACGCTGCATCAGCTTCGGCAAATCGGGGTTGATGCCGTTATCGTGCAGGATCTTGGGACCGTGTATCTGGCCCGTACTCATTTTCCCGAACTTGCATTGCATGCAAGCACGCAGATGGTCTTTCATAATGCCGAATCACTGAAAACGGCCGAAAAACTGGGATTTGAGCGCGTTATACTCCCCCGAGAACTCACCCTCCAGGAGATTCATACGATAGCCGATTCAACCAGACTCGGCATCGAGGTGTTTGTTCACGGTGCGATCTGCTACAGCATTTCCGGCCTGTGCCTCGCTTCGAGTTTCCTGGGGGGCATGAGCGGGAACCGGGGACGATGCACCCAGGTGTGTCGAAGAGCATATTCCGTGAGCGGGAACAAGAAGTCGTTTGTTTTCTCTCCGGGAGATTTTCAGGCCGCCGAGTACTTGGGAGAACTCAAGAAAGCCGGTGTATCGAGCCTGAAAATTGAGGGGCGAATGAAAAGCGCTGAATACGTGCACACGGTCGTTTCCGCCTACCGCGGACTGTTGGACGGCGCTCTTTCCGATGAAGAAGCGGGTGAGCTGCTGGGTCTTGACATGGGACGAAGCAAGACTTCGTTTTTCCTGAACGGCACGACCAATAACGATCTAATCACCCCTGAACGGCCGCAAGGCACGGGGGTCTACCTGGGGCCCGTACGCCGCCGCTCCGATGCATTGATTGAACTATCGTGCGACCATTCGCCTGCGTCCGGCGACCGTATCAGATTTCACGATGCTCGCGGAGAAGAGGGGGATACCGCAGTAGTCGAATCGGTTGAGACCCACGGGGCGTCAAAACGGCTGCGAATCCGGGAAAACATCACCATCCCTCGCGGCAGCCATGCATTTCTCATCCGTAAAAAGTCCGCGGGGAACTGGGGTAAACGAAAAATCGACGGAGCACCGGTGCCGTTTTCGGAGCGATGCCCCGGAACGTCACGGCTGCTCAAATCGAGCCTTGGGAAAACAAAACGCCCCAATGGCGGGGAATCCGAACATCGGGTTTACCTGCGAGTAGATAAATCCGGATGGCTCAAAATGAACAGTAACCGACCGGTCTCCGGCTGGATACTTGATTTTTCGCCGGGCGAACTACTTGAAATTGCTCAGGAAATGAACCAACCGGAGGCAACGAGTCTCGCAAACACCTGGATAAGCCTCCCGCCTTTTGTACCTCAGGAAGCTCTTTCACAGTGGAAGGAAGTGATCACAACTTTAGGACGAGCCGGGTTTCGGAAGTGGGTCTGCAATCAGGTTGGTCAACGCACGCTTTTCAGGCATAACGAGCAGCTTCTGGCCGGAGACACTGTGTGGTGCCTCAATCCGGCGGCCGCGACACAGCTTGAGAAGCTCGGATTCACCGGGTTCATGTATTCAGCCGAGGATGATATCCTGAACATAAAGGCATGCGGTTCTCCGAAAGGATTCTTTACCCTTTTCTCGTACGTGCCGGGGTTCATTTCCCGAATTGCCCCGGCACTCGAGCTCGAGACGCCGTTCACCGATTCACGGGGAGCGCAATTCTTCTGCAAAAAGAGAGGCGAGCTCTACTACACAATAAACGAGCGTCCGCTCAGTCTGACCCATCGAAGGGACCTTCTTTCCACCACGGGTATTCGAAATTTCATTCTGGACCTGCGCTTCAGTCTTCCTCATAAGAAAACTCTTCAGACGGTGCTCGATGCCTACTATGAAAAGAAAAAGATGCCCGAGTCCACCCTTTTCAACCACAAAGCCGGACTGAAATAGGAATGATTCGGCGCCGTCGGGTGAAACTGAAAACCGGTATGCCCTCACATGCGGGTTTTCGCTCCCACAGTCTCAATTATCCCGTTTTAGCTTCATCCGGGTATTGACTTCGATATGCGTTGGCCGTATTTTACTCTTGATGTGCGTCCCGGCTCGATTTCGATATCCCGGCGAGCCGGCGTGGTCACATTCCGCCGATGTCCAGTGCGACTGAAACTCTCGAGCGGGATGGCGAGACAATGCAACACATCGCCAAGCGCAATACATCCATACGCCGATGCGACATCATCGGAGATGAAGCGTCGGCTTTTTTTGCGCCCACACGGACGGGAAGAAGTGGCAAGGGGGGACAACCCGCCGATGAGGATTGTCTTGAACCGCTCGAGCCCGTAACAAGCGATCCGAGCTACTCGCTTGACGTTCATTACCCACATGAAAAACAAATGGGCAGGCAGAAGTTGCGTGCGGTGGACAACGGTGTCTCAACTATACCCTGAGCAGAGCGATCACTCGCGCGTTTTTCTCGCTCAAAATCGCTCAGTTCAGGTACAAGTATAATCATTGATCCAATGGGGTTTGCTCGTGAATCAGCAGGCGAAGGCGTTGGAAGAGCGTATCACCGGTGAAAACCCGGCTGTATGGGAACTCTTGTCCCAGAAGGGAAAAGAGATTTTCTACCCGAACAAGGGAATCCTTGCCCAAACGGCAGAGGCCAAGGGGAAGCGGATAAATGCGACCGTCGGTTCCGCACTTGAAGACGACGGTGCGACGATGTGTCTGGACACGATTGCACGATGGCTGAAGATCGGGACGGAAGAGTCCTTCTCCTATGCCCCCAGCTATGGAACTGATCCGGTCCGCAGGAAATGGAAAGAGATGATGCTGAAGAAGAATCCGTCTCTCGAACAAACTACCATTTCCAATCCCATTGTCACCAGTGCGTTGACCCACGGGCTTTCCATAACCGGATACCTTTTCTGCGATCCCGGAGATTTGGTTATTGTTCCGGATATGTTCTGGGGGAACTACCGCCTGATCTATGAAGCAGCCTACGGCGCAGAGCTTACGACATTCAAGACCTTTACCGAAGAAGGTACCTTTAATGTAGCAGCCCTCAGGGAAGCACTCGAGAAAGCAGACGGCCGGAAGCGGCTGGTGCTCTTGAATTTCCCGAACAATCCGGCAGGCTACACCCCAACCGTCAAAGAGGCTCATCAGATTACCGAAATTCTTGTGGAAGCCGCCGAAAGGAATGGCCCGACCGCGGTTTTCGTCGACGACGCCTATTTTGGGTTGGTATACGAAGACGAAATTCTTGGGGAGTCTCCTTTTGCAGCCCTTGCCGGTGCGCATCCCAACCTGCTCGCCGTGAAGCTGGACGGCCCCACAAAAGAGGATTATGTCTGGGGATTTCGCGTGGGATTCATCACCTATGGAATAAAAGGCGGCACGTCGGAACTGTACCACGCACTCGAGTCCAAAACCGCGGGAGTCGTAAGAGGCACCATCTCAAATGCCTCACACATCGGTCAGTCCCTGCTTCTTCATGCATACAATAATCCCTCCTATGCCGAAGAAAAGAGATTAAAATACGAATTACTGAAGCGTCGCTTCGTACGAGTAAAAGAACTTCTCACCAATCGTGCCGAGTACTCCGAGCACTTTGAAGCGCTTCCATTCAACTCCGGATATTTCATGTGCGTACGGCTCAAGAAAGCCGACGGGGATACGGTTCGTCGGCGCCTGCTGGAGGAGTACTCCACCGGAGTTATTGCACTCGACGATATTATACGAATTGCCTACTCTTCCACCCCGTACGATCTCCTGCCGGATCTTTTTCAGAACCTCTACGACGCCTGCAAAGACGTTACGGTACAGATGTGAGAAAGGCCGGATAGAAAGCCGTGAATCTCGGAAAAGAAGAAGCCGGTAGTAGTCGGGACGTTCGTGCCGTCATTTTTGATCTCGACGGTACACTGTATGATATGAAGCCCCTTTTCAAACCCATGTTGACCGCCCTACTTTTCCCCCACATGTTGCGGCTCCCCCGCTACATGTCAGCCCGCCGGACCTTCATGGGGCATGATTTTGGGAACGGTGAATCTCTTCTGAAAAAACTGGCGAGCGAGACCGCACGACGAGAGGGGGCAAACGATGAGACGGAAATCCGGCGTTGGATCGATCGACAATTCTATCCCGCATTCTGCCGAGTCCTCCCCTTTTTCCGCAAATCCCGGCCCGGGCTGGATGAAACGCTTCGAAAGCTGAAAAACGCCGGAACGAAACTGGGTTTGATCTCGGACTTTGCCCGCATCCCGGAACGGCTTCAAGCGCTTGGCATTGATAGTACGCTTTTCGAGCATCTCGTTTCCACGGAATCGGAGGGTTGTCTCAAGCCCTGTACCCGTCCCTTTGAGAAACTTGATCAAAGCTGGAACATAGCGAATGAAACAATTCGAGTAATTGGCGATCGGACGCATAACGACGGTGAAGCGGCGACTGGTCTCGGGATGCAGTTCATTCGGATCGGCCCCCGAAGCATTCCCGATCGGCATGTGCTGCACTGGACCGAGTGCAGACACATTCTGGAGCAGATTTCGAATCGGTGATTCACACCCTACTCACAGTGACCCGGCAGAACTCCGTTCCCATTCTCCCTCAATCTTTCGAATACGGATTGATGCCCTTCCGATGCTATGGTATAATCCAGGAGTTCACTGTATTGGCCGAATCGGCACACGTCATGTCGCGAAACTCGGCCATTCAGTAAGAGTTTCCAGACGAAAGCGTGATGGAATTGTTCCACGCCATCGTCGTCGATGCTCGTTTGCGGGGAGTTTATGCGCTTATGCCTCGCCTATTTGCCGGCTTTGTCGGGAATTCTGATATGTTTTTTCTACTGAGTTGACCGGCTCTGCCTGATTCTTGATTTTTGAACTCTGATCCAGCCCCAACGGGCTCCCGGGATCGTGCTTACAATGCCGGTAGTAATAGATACAGTAATAGCCGAACTCCGCGCGCAAATGCACGTGGTGGATTTCGAACTCGCCGTTGCGAAGGAATTCACGCGATTGGTGGAAACTGTCGTATCGGAGCGTATTAGCGCCGCACTGCTCTGGTTCCGGTTGCTCCGTGATCATTTCCCATCGAACAGCCCCGAACTGGCCGCCGCCTTAAGAGACCCGAACGAGCGGAAAAACCTGAAGAAACTCATGAAGCGCGAAGCCCCGAAGCGCTTGAGAACCTTTCTTCGCGTGATGCTGGACATTCCCTCCGACGAAAGGGAGGTCGCACTGGTTGACCCACGCGCTCTTGGGTTGGACCCGGAAAAATTTATTGAAACGTTTTACTACGACAATCAGTCTCACGCCTTCGTTTCCTACATGGACCCGGGTAAGGCGATTGTTCGCATCTATTACAGTCTGGACCATAAACTCGGTCAGGGATCGGAAGGGACTCTTCACGTGGCCCTGCTTGGAGCGGCGCTCAAGACCAGTGACGACGAATCACTTCCACTTCACCGCAGATACACTCCACTTCGAGATCGGTACGGTAACCTGATCGTGTCCAAAGACATAATGGTGGCAAAGAAGCCCATTGAGAAAAAGGACAAACGGTCAAAAGTCGACGCAAAGCGGCATCAGGCAGGAAGTATCAATCTCCGCGACCTCACGCTTCCCCACTTCTACACCGAAGAGAGTAAGAAAACCCTTCCCGGGCTATGGTCGCTTCCCCGCTTCACCGACTTTGGGGCCGACAAACGGCTATACTATCGGTACGTGGAAGGC
>CAZEMW010000215.1:0-6441 GCA_964513105.1 uncultured Fibrobacterota bacterium | reverse complement strand
TCCCGATGTCAAGGCATTTCGAAATGAGTAGCGGGAACGGGAGTATACGCCTTTGACGGCATTGGCTCCCAGATACACGGCGGTCGCAAAAAGATGCATTCCCAGCATTTGCGGCAATTGAGTTCGAGCATAGGGAGTACTCAGCGTTAGAAACATATATCGGATGGTCAGTGAAGCCCAGATAATTCCGTTTACCAGCAGGAGATCGATCATTGCGGCGACCGATGCCCCCAGGATGGTGGTCCCGATATTAAGCACGGCCTGAAAGACGATTCCCACAGCGATGAGCCAGGCGGGAAAGAATGCTCCGTACGTATGTTGATATTTGCGGGAAAAAATGGCCATGGCACGGTAAAATTCCACCCGCGACCTCATTTTCTCTTTGGCCGAGCTTTTTCCTTTAAAATGAACGACCTGGGTAGCCGGGTGGTACCATACTTTGTAGCCCAACTGTTTTGCCCTGGCACAGAGGTCCAGATCTTCACCATACATGAAAAATGCCCCGTCAAACCCACCCAGCTCCTTGAACACGCTGTGCCGCATGCACATGAATGATCCCGAGACCGCATCGATTTCCATTGACACGTCCGGATCAACATAGGTAAGGTTGTAGCGACCAAAAACTTTGCTGCGCGGAAACAGACGACTCAACCCCACCATGTGAGAAATTGCATCAAACGGTGTCGGGAACATCCGCCGACACGGCGTCTGGAATGAACCGTCGGGTTTCAGAATTTTGGGTCCGACAATGCCGACATCCGGGTGTTCTTCGAGGAATCGGACGCAAGTACTGAGGGAATCTTTTGAAACCAGTGAATCAGGATTCAAAAAAAGCAGGTAGGTACCACGGGCACGCTGCACTCCGACATTGCAGCCCTTTCCAAACCCGATGTTGTTCTTCAGCCCTATGTATCGGACCTGAGGGAACTCATTCGTGATGACCGCTTCGGAATCGTCTCCGGAAGCATTATCCACCACAATGAACTCGGTTGTCTCGGCGAGTTCGGCCTGGAGAACGGAATGGATAGCCCGACAGGTGTACTCAGGCACTTTGTAGTTTACGATAACTACCGAAAGCAGTGGTGGCTCGTTGGACCTTTGCAAGACTGTTTAGTCCCGGGAGAAAATGGAACGTAACCGAAGTTTCCACAACAGCATTAGCGCCTCGCGCACAATTTTCGTGGACATCTTTGAATGGCCGAACTTCCGATCCGTAAAAACGATCGGGATTTCCACGATCCGGAACTTCTTCTTCCAAACGTGGTAATTCATTTCAACCTGGAACGAATACCCGGACGAACTGATTTTTCGAAAATCAATTGCCTCGAGTACTTCTCGTCGAAAGCATTTGAACCCCCCGGTGCAATCACGAACCGGAACCCCGGCCACTTTGCGTACCCCCAGGTTTCCAAAGTAGCTGAGCAACAGACGGCTCATCGGCCAGTTTATCACATTGACCCCTGATATGTATCGCGATCCGATCACCAGATCCGCGTTCTGAATGGCCTCCAGAAACGCCGGCAGTCTTTCCGGACTGTGCGAGAAATCCGCGTCCATTTCGAAGATATATTTGTAGTCTCTTTGTAGAGCCCAGGAGAACCCGGCGATGTACGCCCGACCAAGCCCGTCTTTTTTCTTGCGGTCGAGCACATAAATATTGCCAAGCTCCTCACCAACCTTTTTTGCATACTCGGAGGTGCCGTCGGGTGAGTTATCATCGATGATCAAAATATCGGCATCGGGTAGAATGGCACGCACATCGGGCAAAAGGAGCTCAATATTCTGCCGCTCATTGTATGTCGGAATGGTGATCAATGTGTCAGGCATTCTTGGGCGCTTCCTTCGTTTTATTCACAGTACGCCAAACCGATGTGAACTGGTTGGCGGTAATACGGATAGTTCGTTTCCGGGAATGGATTGATTCCGGATGCTGCCTCAATTCCGTAGAACCGGAACGCGTTTCTTTCTTGGAGGCTCGCAGGCATCCCGGTGAACCATCGGCCTCATTATCAAAAAAATACGTCCCTGCACCCTTCATATTTGGTTTTGGATGCCGGATTCTACTCTGAAACCGAAGTGCCGAAATGAGCCGGTTGAAGCAGAAGCGGTCATCTCGACTCCGCTCGATGACCGGGATTCCGAATGACCGGGATTCCGAATGACCGGGATTCCGATGAAACGGGATTCCGATGAAACGGGATCTTGTGATCCGAGTCCCATGACCGGGATGTGAAAATAACACGAGCCGGACACTTTCTGCAAAGAAACTCTGGTGATCGAACACTGATCCTGGGGGCGTTCGGTGACGATTGGTACGATGCACGACCGATGAATGATCTATTTTAGTAGATCTTCTCAGGGTTTCGCGGCAAGACGGAGGCATGGCAAGGTAGTGAGTTTCACGGGATTTCAGTCTCTTCAGAGTAGATTCGGCGAACTGATCGACGGTGTTTCGGAAATGCTGACCCGCCAGGAGTGGGCGAGCGTTTTTGTCATTCTGCTCTCCACGCTCGTGATCGAAAGGCTCCTCCTCTTCGCCTTCACTCGAATGGGACGACTCACCGGCAAGACATCCACCACGGTCGACGATGAGGTAGTGGTGCGGTCTCGGCGGCCAATCGGCAATTACGTGCTTCTTTTCGGTCTTTTTCTAATCGCCGGTGTGCTCCGACTTCCCGAAGAACCGATTAATTTTCCCGCTATCGTCCGAACCGCCATCGAAATCCTCGTAGTGTTGAATACCATATGGCTATTCCTTCGCCTTACCGATATTTTCGGCACCTACCTGTTCTCCAAGCTGGCTAGAACGAGTTCCAAACTGGACGAACAGATCGAGCCGATCATACGCAAAACGGTGAAAATATTTTTCATCATAGTGGGTGCGGTGTATGTGGTACAGGCTCTGGGGTATTCGATTTCCGGAGTCGTTGCCGGACTGGGGATCGGCGGACTCGCGGTGGCGATGGCGGCCAAAGACACGCTTTCCAATTTTTTCGGCTCAATCATGATCCTCTCGGACCGCCCATTCAGAGTGGGTGACTGGATTCGCGCGGATCAGAACGAAGGGGTCGTGGAGGAGATCGGGTTTCGATCAACTCGAATCCGCACGTTTCCCAAGACGCTGATAACTATCCCCAACTCTATCATTGCCGCGGCTGCGATCGATAATTTCTCCCGCATGCCCAAAAGGCGGGTGAACATGACGGTCGGAGTCACCTACCGCACCACCGCGGATCAGATGGAACGACTGGTTTCACGTATTGAGGATATTCTGCGCAATCACGAAGGTGTCGATAAAGAGTTCATGCTCGTGAACTTCACCGATTTCGGCACTTCCAGCCTTGATGTCCTGGTGTACTATTTCACCGCCACCGTCTTGTGGGCCGATCACCTGAGAATTCGACAAGAAGTTAATTTATCGATAATGCGACTCGTGGACGAGATGGGGCTGTCCATTGCCTTCCCGACCCGAACGGTTCATCTGGTGAACGACAATCCGCCCCGTCTTGGTCAGTCCGGGTCGCCCAATGAAAGAAAGGACGCAAAATGAGCAACGTAGCCTTGGTAACCGGCTCGGCCCGCGGAATTGGACGAGGTATCGCAGAGGCCCTCAGCGCCGAAAACTACTCGGTAGTGATCAATGATGTCGTTGAGGAATCACTGGCCCAAGAAGCTCTCGAGGCGTGCCGAAAGGCGGGCGCGCCGAAGGCCGAATACCGTCGTGCCGATATCAGCTCGGATGAAGGTCGCGCTTCGCTCATCGATTTCGCATCGGAAACATTTGGTCGTCTTGACCTTCTAGTGAACAACGCCGGTGTGGCACCGAAGGTTCGCGCCGATCTGCTCGAGTCCTCCGAGGAAAGCTATGACCGGGTGATGAACATAAATCTTCGCGGCCCCTATTTCCTGACTCAGCGTGCCGCCCGATTCATGGTGGCCCAGAAAGAGAAAATGCCGGACAGCAGTCCGAAAATTGTCAACATCGCCTCCATATCCTCTTACACTTCTTCTCCGGCTCGGGGTGAATACTGTCTGTCCAAAGCAGGTGTGTCCATGATGACAAAATTGTTTGCCGACCGTCTGGCCGAGTATGGGATCAACGTGTATGAAGTACGGCCGGGTATCATAATGACGGACATGACAAGCGGAGTTAAGGAAAAGTACGACAAGCTGATCGCGGAAGGGGTAACGCCGATTAGGAGATGGGGAACTCCCCAGGACATCGCCCAGGCCGTTGTAGCGGTGGCCAAAGGGTATCTGGGCTTCTCAACCGGCCAGGTTATCGATGTCGACGGTGGTTTCCATCTGCGACGCCTCTAGTCCCGTGTAGCACCCGTTCGCCCCGAGCTTGTCGAGGGTTACCGCAAAGAGAGTTCTCCGGCTTTTGAGACCCGGCTGGAATGTGAACTACTGAATCGACTTTCAAAGTAAATCTGTAAAACCTGAAGGGTACTACCAATGGAACAGAAGAAAATAACTATCGGGGGAAAAGACTTTCCCGTGTACGAACTCAACACACTTGTAATCGGCTCCGGGGCCGCCTCGCTCAACTGCGCCGACAGGCTTCATCAACTCGGATGCAAAGACCTCGCGATCGTCACCGAAAAGATCGGTGGAGGGACTTCGTACAACACCGGGTCGGATAAACAGACCTACTACAAGATGTCGGTGTTCGGAAAAGAGCCGGACTCACCGTACGAGATGGCCAAATCGCTGTTCGACGGCGGCGGAATGCACGGAGATCTGGCACTTATCGAGTCGGTCGGATCGGCTGAGGGATTCTATCACCTCGTTTCGGTGGGTGTACCATTTCCTCATAATCACCTGGGTGGATTTGTCGGATACAAAACCGACCACGACCCACGACAACGGGCGACCTCGGCAGGTCCGTGGACATCGAATCAGATGGTATCCTGCCTCCTTGCGGAAGTGAAACGTCGGGATATCAAGATTTTTGATGAACATGACATAGTGTCGCTAATTGTAGACGGGGACCGTGTTCTGGGATGCGTAGCAATCGACAAGAACCGCGTTTCCGAGGACACTCGCGGCATAGTGGTATTCAAAGCCGAGAACGTGGTATTCGGTGTCGGGGGTCCCGGTGGGATCTACAAGACATCGGTCTACCCAAACGTCCATCTGGGAGCGATCGGCCTTGCGCTCGAAGCGGGTGCGGAAGCCGCTAATCTCACCGAGTCACAGTTCGGGCTGGCATCGACCAAATTCCGGTGGAATGTGTCCGGTACGTATCAGCAGGTCATCCCCCGGTATATCAGTACCGATCAGGATGGGAACGACGAAAAGGAATTCCTCAATGGGTTCTTTCCGGACATGGGAACGCTTGCATCGGACATATTTCTTAAAGGCTATCAATGGCCTTTTGATCCACGAAAAATCGCCAATTACGGCTCTTCCCTCATAGACGTGCTGGTGTATGTCGAGACAGTGGTCAAGGGCCGTCGGGTGTATATGGATTTCCGTAAAAATCCGGAAGGCGGAGATGGAGTGGAGGCGTTCACTTTCGATTGCCTCAGTACCGAAGCGCACACCTACCTGAAGAACTCAGACGCCCTTTTCGGCACCCCGATCGAGCGTCTGGCCAAAATGAACTCTATGGCTATCGATCTCTACAAACAGAACGGGATCGATCTGTACAATGAACCACTGGAAGTCGCGGTGTGCTCACAGCACAACAACGGTGGACTGGCGGCGGATAAATGGTGGGAGTCGACCAACGTAAAACACCTCTTTCCCATTGGTGAGGTCAACGGGTCCCACGGTGTCTACCGTCCCGGCGGATCGGCTCTGAACTCCGGACAGGTGGGCTCGCTACGTGCCGCATTGAAAATCGCCAACAAATACAAAGAGAATTCCGTATCCTTTGATACCTTTTCCCGGACGGCCGGGGAAAACGTGGAAAAAATGCTTTCCATTGTAGCGGATTTGAGAGCGGATGACAAAAAGGTTTCTCCCGACGAGTACCGCAATGAGTTCCAGCAACGAATGACCAATTCGGGGTCGCATATCAGAAAACTGGAAGATGTGACGAAAGCGCTGGGGGAAGCATACGAGCAGGTGGGTCGCTTCCGGCAGGTCGGGGTGTCGTCGGACGACCGGATCCCCGACGCGCTTGCCGATCGTCATCTGGTGATCGCCCATGCCGCGTATCTCCAGGCCATCAAAAAGTACCTTGAGGAAAACGGCGTAAGCCGCGGCTCGTACCTGGTTATGGATCCCAACGGGGCGAATGTCTGCGACAAGCTCGGTGACGAATGGCGACACCGGGACAACGCCGATCACCTCAAGGAAAAGGTGCTGGTTACCCGAAAGGGCGGCGACGGGGAATTCAGAAGTGAGTTTATCGAACGACGCCCCATTCCCGAAGAAGAGTTCTGGTTTGAAAATGTATGGGGAGACTATCTTGAGGGGAAAGTCTTCGAT
>CAZEMW010000214.1:0-6513 GCA_964513105.1 uncultured Fibrobacterota bacterium | reverse complement strand
CTCTAGAGGAACACCTGAAATCTGCGCCGGAACAGGATTCACGGGTCTATTTCGGCAATGCCAACACCAACAAAGCGGTCTTTCAGCTTCTCAAATACTGTCGAAAAAACAGAATTCCTTATCAACAGGTCCCACCAAACAGGCTCGGAGAACTGGCGCAAACCGCGAAACATCAAGGAGTTGTTGCCCTTCGAGCGGCATATCCCTACCGCGATGCCGACGAACTCCTCACATTGGCCGATACTGCCGATTGTCCTCCCATGTTCATTCTGCCGGCAAAAATCGAAGATCCCCGGAACCTGGGCGCGATTATGCGCTCCGCGGCGGCGTTTGGAGCTTCCGGAATACTGCTTGAACGCAAATCGACCGTCACACTCAGCCCCACCGTCGCCAAAACTTCAGCCGGTATGATCGAAAGAATCGGAGTAGCACGACCGGGAAATCTAGAAGGCCTTATTGAAAAAATGGTGGACCGCGACTACGCGGTCGTCGGGGTCTCGGAGCACCATGGGCATCCACCGGATGAATTAGACCTCACATGCCCCCTTATTCTTGTTCTGGGAGGTGAAAACGCCGGAATCCCCCCATACCTCGAAAAACGATGCACCAGTTTCTCCCATATTCCATCATTGCCCGAAACATGCTCACTGAATGTCTCAGTGGCGGCCGCAATCATGATGTACGAAACGGCTCGGCAACGGGGACGGTCTTCTCTCTAAGCCGCATTATGCGGAAGAATACCGCTATTGTATTGCGGCATAAGATACTGTACGCAGCACCAAAGAGGTCTTCGCTCGGCCGGATAAATGTAAAAGAGGCTTCGGAGTATCTTCCGAAGCCCCCGTATAACGGTACAAAACCGAAAAAGCCTACTCGCCGGAGCCGAAAAAGTCATCCATTCGTTTCATTACATCGTCTCCGGTCACATCGGAATCCTTGTCTTTTTTCGCGTCTTTCTCTTTCCGATTCGGCGGTGTGTTCTCCTCTTCTGAAGAGCTCGAAAAATGCATTTCTCTTTTCTGTTGGTCACGGGCCGGTTCGAAACTGATAGTTTCCTCAGTAACCTCGTCGGATTCCGTATTTTGGGGCTTCTGAGTATTTATCGGTAGATCGCTTCGTGAAAACACCTGAGTTCGCAGCAACGAAGGATCCTCGTCGTCGTATTCGTCTTCGGGGAATCCGAAAAAGCTCCCCTCGGCAGTTGAAATGTTCGGATTTTCTTTGGCTCCCGCATCCGTTTCGTTCGAAGCAGCGTTCTCGGCCGTCCCCTCTCGTGCTTCAAACAGTTCCGATTCTTCGGAAGGTACCGAGTCGTCGTCGAGTCCGGCAAGATCGTCATCATCGGAGGCGGATGTCTGAAGCGGCGCTTCCGCGGTCTGCGCGGAGTTTTGTCCCGACATTCCGGCGGCGGCCGCAAATCCGGCGGCGGCGGTTCTTTCCTGCTCGGTTGGCCCGAACTCGGTCGTCTGCGCAGGGGGAGGTGGTGGAGGGGTCGGTGCAGTCCCTGGTTGGGGTGGGACGGAGTATGAGCCATTCTGAGCGTTCCAGGCGGCAAACGGCTCGAGCATGCCCCAGTGCTCCTGAATAAACTTCTCCGCATATTTCACATAATACCCATCAAGCACCGCAACCGCTTCTCCCAATGTCCTGTTGGCATCCTGTAGCAGTTCCGGCCCCTTGGCCAGAAATTCCTCGCGACTCATTTTTCCAAGCTTATGACTGGTGAAAGCGTTCTCGGCGACAGCCAGTTTTTCACCGACTTCCCGCATTGCCGTACGTTTCTCTTTTTCACGCTTACGAAATTCACTGTTCTTGCTGAGGCTGACGATACCGAAAATGACTGCTACGACAATAGTTGATGCACAACCGGCCAAAAATCCATAAACGAGCAAGAATATATTCTCCGTCATACAGTGTCCTTCCAAGAGTTTTCGCTGATTTCCAGACTTCCGTCGAGGTCTACACCCGGGAACGAGTGCTGGGACAATGGCATCAAGCTTATTAATATATATCGGGCACCCCTTTCGGGAAACCTTGCTCCCGCCGTCACTGCAAAGCCCCCTGAAGAACAGGAATGGCCGGAGCGTTGTTACCGAAGATTCAATTCTCACGAATCAGCACCAAAGCAGATGTTTTCTCTACCCCGACTCATTGTAACCCAAGTTTCGCAGCCGACACACGGCATTCTGCGCAAGCTCGGGACGGCGCCTCGGCACCGCACGGGACAGCGGCTTTCGACGGCGAGACTTTGGTTAAAGCTCACCACACATGTGAACACGCCCGATCATATACCATGCTGTATCTTTGCGAGGAATTCGTCCAGGAAAACCGATGAAGACCCCGTTGACCGTTTGCGATAAGCAACGCATACTTCTCCGGCGTACGATACACCTCAACCGCATCCAACAACGCTTCTCTCGCCGCCTCTACGAGTGCGCGATAAAGGGGTATCCCACGCCTGTTCCGAGGCGGTGTTCTCAGAATATCTATCCACTGAAGATCAAGATCACGACTCGTATAGTCTTCGCGGAAAAGTAACCCGGTCGGTTCCTCGGACGGAGTCTCCACTAATCCCCGGTAGTACTCGGGAACGGCGCACGGACGAGAAGTATGTACCTGCATCCAGAGACCACCGGTAGCCCGGGCGATCACCGGAGTGCCCTGAAGAACACCTTCAGTAGCCGCACCAAAGGGTTCGTACAGCGAAGGCATGGCCAGATACGAGGCGCCGCGAAGACAGTTTCTGTACCGCGGCCCACTCAATCGGAACGGCCACACGGCTATGTCTCCCCGACATTCCTCGGCAATCTCGGCGTAAAACTTCATCGCGTCGGCCGAGCCGTCGCTGGGACTGAACAACAGTTTTACCGTTCCCGGCGGAAGTTCTCGAACTGCCTGAAACAGGACGTCGAACCCTTTCTGTGCCGGATCAAGTCTTCCGCTCATGAAAAGTATGGGTGCCTTCGAAGCCCGGCGCAGGTTAAGCGTCCCGATTGCCCGCTCGTCCCGCATCTCGCGACAGAGATCGACAAGCCCTTTGCGCCACTGAATTTTCCGTTTCAGGATCGGTTGCGGGTTTCCGGTTTCCGCCGAACGAAGGAGCGCCTCTCCAAATGCTTTTCGAACTTTGCCGAACGGGCCGTTCTCTATGCCGAGCGGCGAGTTGCGAGAAAACGCCGGCTGCAGGTGTGCCGCAAAATATCCACATTGGATAGGATCATGTTGCAGCTCCAATGCGAACGGAGCGCTGACTGTTGTCAAGGGTCCGTCAAGATATGCGACGGCGTTCTGCAACACCGTCGGTTTCCCCAGGGGCCGCCCGAAAAAAGCGTGTGCATCGGAAGCAGGCAATGCGGCATCGTACGAATTGTGCAATGTCAAAACCGTTACCGCACTTTGTAGCGTACCTTCAAGTATGGCGCATTTTGAGGATACGGAAATAAGCCCGGTCTGCCAGTCGTTCGCATGAAAAACGATGTTTTCCGTATACCCCAGAAGAGACATCACCACGGGAACCGCGGCACAAAATGCCAGGGCGTCCTGCAGAAGGAGACGAGGGTCGTCATACTCATATGGATGGCCGGACGCGGTAAATGCACTTTGAACGCCGATATGGTATACCGGGACGGAAGATGTTTTCTCGGCGAAACAGGAAACAACCGTTGTCCTGCCGAAAACGATCAACTCCGTCGGTGCGATGCGCTCAACAAGATCTCCCCGTTCAAGACCTTTCCGGACCCGGGGATTGTTACCGTAGAACGGAGTCAGCATAACGACCTTGTTTCCCGCCTTCCGCAACGCTTCAGGGAGATGTTTTGAGACTGCTCCCAATCCCCCAAGAATTGCTTGAGAGTTTTCAAACGACAGAAAAGCAATGACCGAGCGATCCCGTTGTATCTCGCAGCGCCTCTTCAGAAGTGTCTTGATATCTTCATCGGTGAAGATATCATGAAAGCCCTTTGTCAGCGGTGTGAAACCGTCAAGCTTATGTCTGAAGTAAATCGATGAATAATCCGAATCCATGTTCCCCCGATTGAAACCCTTTGCCCCAAATTTGTTGAGCCCCATTTTGCCGGTCGGGGTACCAACGTAATTATTATCTGCAAAACGAATGCTTTGATCATTCTTTATTTTCAGGTCTTTGGTGACCGATCCCGCCGGCGCGGGACGAAGGCTGACCTTCCGAAATTGCCGCCTTGGCGATGCCGTCGGAGTACTGCCAGAGTAGTCCTCCAAGGGCCGGCAGCACAAGATTCATAAGAAATATGCCGACCGAAGCCCCCAGCGCGGCAGCAGCGACATCGACTCCCCCCGCTATGGAAACGCCCAACTGGGTCAGGACCATGCCGAACGCGTATTCCCGTATCCCCAGGTTCCAGATGAAAAACGGCAGAAATACCATAAACGCATATGCCTGTCCCACCGCCAGTATCCCGCCCCCGACATCCCGCACTCCGTACATATGCAGCAGCAAGACTGTTTGCAGAAGCAGCAATGCATGTCCCGCAAGCGAATACCACACAAGTTGTGCCCCTTTACGTGAAAAAACACGAGGGGCGAGAGTCAGAGCACGTTCTACATAGGCTCCGACCCTCCCGGGAACGAAGGGCAATCGACGATACACCAGCAGCGCCAGCCCAACGCATGATATTATTAATCCCACCGAGATAACCACAACGAACTGCCGGTTCAAGGGAACTCCGTACAAAAAAACCTGCAGCAGGGCACAGGCAGCTCCCACAGCAAGTGTCGCGGCCGTGATGAAAAACTTATCGACAAAAACCGCAAATACCGTATCCGCTTTTCGCTCCGGCTCCAATCCGACACCGCGAAAGACCTCTCCGAGACGGCCGGGAGTGACAAACGCCAGCAAATTACCAAACAGTATGGTTTTCAACGACGTAAACCGCCCCACCGCAAACCCTTCATACCGCAAAATCAGATCCCACCGTCGAACCTGATAGTAGATATTCCCGAGAGAGAAAAGTAGAGCAACCGCAAAATGGGGGAAGGACAGATGTCCAAAGAGAATGGTGAGTTTTTCACGATCAAGACCGCGATTCACAAACGCAATGAACAGAATTGTCAGCAACACCCGAAGAAACCAGGAGGTCCGTCGGGAAAAACGTAAGGAAAAAGGAAAAAACATTCGCCAAATCGATCCACAGGTGAACAACCGCCTCGTAAATAAAACTGACGGTCTGCCAATCGTCTGCAGTTCGCCTCTTTTTGCCGAAACGAACCGTCGACAGGGCTTTCGCTGTTTCAGAAAAACAGTACATTGCATCAAATGGTTGGCGCCTGTCCGAAAACTCCCGTTCATCGAGTCCCGAATCAGCTTCGGGAAGATGAACCTGTCGATTGGGGCCGAAAAAGGGCACCTCGATATTTCGACTGCGCTCAACACATCGCTCCGCTCGGCGTCCATTTTCGGGCGTTTTCGGACAGGCATTACGCTGCCCCCCACCGATGTGGGAGACAGCTCAATTCAGGTAAAATAAACCCCGCTCGGGAGCTCGACCCGATTCCGAACATCATTCCTCTGTTTCCGCGGGTATTTCAAAAGAAAAAGCGTCAACCAACGGAGGTAGGGCGGCTCGCGGGGTCAATTCTACAGCATGCTCAGAGGATCGACATCTACCACCAACCGCAGATCCTTCGGCGGACGGCCCAGCGAGTGCCGAAGTCGATACACGACTCGCTGAAGCACACCTGCCGAAGCGCTCTTCAGAATCATTCCGTACCTGTACGACCGATTCACTTTCGCAAGCACCGCCGGAACCGGGCCGAGCACCTCGACTCCGTCTTCGTTCATTTTTTGAATCAAGCCGGCCGCCCTCTCAATGAATTCTCGCACCGCGGCTTCGCCCTCACCACTGACGACTACACGAGTGAGTTTGGAAAAGGGCGGGTACCGCAGAAACTCCCTACCGCCGATTTCGTGTTCATAGAAAGAACCATAGTCATGCGTGCGGGCGCAAACGATTCCCTGTTCATGCGGTACATAGGTCTGTATAACCACTTCTCCGGATTCATCGCTTCGTCCGGCTCTGCCCGCCACCTGCGTAAGCAACTGAAAGGTCCGTTCCGAGGCCCGAAAATCCGGGAAATGAAGGCCAATATCCGCCTGAAGTACCCCGACAAGTCGAACACCCGGGAAATCAAGTCCCTTTGCCACCATTTGCGTTCCCAGAAGAATATCCGCTTCCCCATTCCCAAATGCCGTGAGGATATGTACGTGAGCTCCCTTGCGGCGGGTTGAGTCCTGATCCATGCGGAGCATGCGAGCGTTTGGGAACTTTGATAAAAGGAACTCCTCGGCTTTCTGGATGCCCGTGCCTCGATACTTAATCTGTTCCCCTCGGCATTTCATGCAAACGGTGGGAGCGGTTTCGTAGTAATTGCACAGATGGCATCGAAGAGAGGAATCTATTCGATGATACACCAGACTAACGGAGCAGTTCGGACAGGTGTACACCACTCACTAATACCCATCACCGACCCACCACACCG
>CAZEMW010000213.1:0-6522 GCA_964513105.1 uncultured Fibrobacterota bacterium | reverse complement strand
TTCACGGATGGTTTTTCCGAACAGATCGGCAATGCCGTATTCGGTAACCACGTACCGGGCATCGCCTCGGGGCACCACCACGCCGGCGCCTTCGGTCAAGCGAGGTACGATTCGTGAGACGTCACCGTTTTTGGCCGTCGAAGGCAGCGCTATGATCGCTTTTCCTTCACGAGCACGCGCCGCTCCACGGTTGAAATCGAGCTGGCCGCCGATACCGCTGTAGAAATCGTATCCAATCGAATCGGAACACACCTGGCCGGTCATATCGACTTCGAGGGCTACATTGATTGCAACCATCTTGTTGTGCTGTCCGATAATCCAGGGATCGTTCACGTATTCCGACGGTCGAAATTCGAACATCTGATTTTCATGGATGTAATCGTAGAGTTTTCGGGTCCCAAGACAGAAACTCGCCGTGACTTTTCCTCGATTCAGGGTTTTTCTGTTTCCGTTGATCACGCCCTGCTCAATCAGCGGAATGATGGCGTCGTTGAACATTTCGGTATGGACGCCGAGATCACTTTTGCTCCGCAGGTAATTGAGTACCGCCTGGGGAATCGTCCCGATACCAACTTCGATCGTTGATCCGTCGTCGATCAGAGAAGCCACATTTTTCGCGATGGCGTCGATAGTCGAGTCGGGTTCGGGAAGGGTGTACTCCAGGATCGGGCGATCGGCTTCAACAATGCCGTCAACCATGTCCACCGAGATGGTGGAGTCGCCATACGTTCTGGGCATTTCTTTATTTACTTCGGCGATAACCATCAGGCTGTTTTCCACCGCCGATTTTACAATGTCAACCGAAACGCCGAGACTCATGTACCCGTTCTTGTCGGGCGGGCTGCACTGCACCAGAGCGACATCCAGCGCAATACGACCGCTTCGGAACAAGGAAGGAATATCGGAAAGAGAAATCGGGATGTAATCGCCGCGTCCGCTAACGATGCCTTCACGTACGTTTGGAGCCAGGAAGAAACTACAGGTACGGAACTTCTTTGCAAATTCTTCCCGGATGTACGGGGCGGTACCGCGAGTGAGCAGATGATAAATCTCCGCATCGACAATGTCGTTTCCGGGACTCACCAGTTCGTCGACCAGTGTTTGCGGCTGACCACAACCCGTTCCGACAAATATGCGTGCTCCCGGACGAACCATCCGCATCGCCTTGCGTGCGTTCATTACTTTCTTGGCGTAGACCGTCTCCCAAGACGCCATTATTTTACTCCTTGGATATAACCATTCGGGCGTCGACAACGACTGCGCCGTCGCCTTCCAACCCAACCATCAGAGGGTTAATGTCAATTTCTTCTATGTCTGAAAAATCGCTGACCAGTTGTGACATTCGCTGTATGCACTCGACTACCGCGGGAATATCAACCGGCGGACGTCCGCGAGCACCTTTCAGCAATTTACAGGTCTTTGTGGTTTCTATCATGTGCATGGCTTCATCGTACGTAACGGGAGCAAGGCTGAATGTTACATCCTTGAGTACTTCGACAAAAATCCCGCCCAGGCCGAACATGAGCATCGGACCGAACTGAGGATCCTTTTTCATGCCCAGGATGATCTCCTGCTGAGAGGATACCATTTTTTCCAGCAGAACTCCACGCAATTCGGCATTCGGACGCTGACGTTGTACCCGCAGCATCATCAGCTCAAAGGCATCCTCAACATCACCCGCGGACTTCAGCCCGACCCGCACACCACCGACATCCGATTTGTGAAGAATGTCTGGACTGGATATTTTCATTGCAAGCGGATACCCGACCTCGTCGCCGAACCGAACGGCCTCATCGACACTGTTGGCGAGAATACCGGGAGGAAGCTCGAAATTGTAGGCCTTCATGACCGCCTTTGCATCGTACTCGCCGATCTCATACTGCTCTTTTGTGCGATAGGATCTGATTATTTTTCGCACCGGATTCTTGTTCACCGAAAACCGCGCAACCGCACGCAGAGGACGTCGTTTGTAGCGACTGTATTGAACGATTTCGTACATTGCGCGTGCCGCCCGTTCGGGTATCGGGTACTGCGGAATGCCGTTGTCCTGCAATTTCCGGACCCCGTCGGCAATCATGTCCGATCCCATGAAACACCCGAATATCGGTTTGCCGTGTTTCTGCGAATGGGCGATCATGTGTTCGGCCGTAACCACCGTTTCCGTCATAGTCTGCGGCGTAAGAATGACAATCGCCGCATCCACTTCGTCGGCCGCAAGAAGTATTTCCAGCGCCTTGCCGTAGCGATCCCCCGAAGCGTCACCGAGAACATCAACCGGATTGTTGACCGAAGCGGCGGAGGGAAGGTGCTCGCGGAGCCGATCTTTGGTGTGATCGGAAAGTTGCGCAATTCGAAGGTCCAACATCTCGAGCGCGTCGGTCATCATAATACCGGGACCGCCCGCATTCGTTATAACGGCAATTCGGTCGTTTCTAGGAAGCGGCTGGTAGGCGAGGGCCGTAGAGACGTCAAATAAGGTCTCAATCGAATCGGCGCGGATTACCCCGGTACGCTCGAATGCGCAGTCATACGCAACGTCGCTTCCCGCAAGACTCCCCGTATGCGACGAAGCCGCTTTGGCGCCGGATGCGGTTTTCCCGGATTTGAGAATTACGATTGGCTTCACCTTGCTGATTCGCTCGGCCACTTTCATGAATTCCTGCCCCCTGGAAATCTCCTCGAGGTAGGCCGCCATCACCTTTGTATTCGGATCGTCGACCAGCTCGTTCATGAATCCGACTTCATCCACCGTCGCCTTATTACCAATTGAGGCGATAACGGAGAAACCGATCTTGTTGGCCGCGGCCCAGTCCTGAATCGAAGTGATCAGGGCGCCGGATTGAGACACCAGGCCGATTGCACCGGGAAGATTGGTCGTACCACCGAATGATGCATTCAGCTTGTGCCATGGATTGATCAGGCCCAGGCAGTTGGGACCAACCATGGTGATATGGTGGCGTCTGCATGTCTCGGCCACCTGCATCTGCAGTTTTTTACCTTCGGGCCCGGTCTCGCCAAAACCCGCGGTAATAATAATCGCGGACGGGACCTTCTTTGCACCGGCTTCGTTGAGCACCGGAACCACAAAATCCCGACGAACAATAACGATAACCAGATCTACGGGACCGGGAACTTCGCTGAGGGACTTGTGACATTTCACCCCCAGAATTTCATCGGCCTTAGGATTGACCGCGTACAGCAGACCTTCATAGCCGCCGTTGATCAGGTTCGAAAGTACGGCGTACCCAACCTTGTTCGGGTTCGAGGACGCCCCGATAACGGCAACGGAATCGGGTCTCAAAAGCTTCGGGAAACTCATTCAGAAAAACCTTTCGGCAAGGAATCTCCAGGAACAGAAAAACATCGAAAAATATATTCTGTCGTCCGGTATCTCACGATTTGGTTGGGCAACGACACCACTTGAGGGCCAAACCCCTTATTTGCGTCCATTTGCCGGGGGGATCCCTGCTACTCAGGCGTGCGCCCGGAGGAATCCGTCGGGTGCCGAACAGCGCAAGTGCCCCCTCTGGGCGGAAGAGGGAAAGACCCTTCCGGTCGCAATTCGGGCTGAGAAGTGACAAAATTGTCCGGACACAAAGAGGGGCCGAGTCCCTTTCGGTACCCGGCCCGAACGTCTCCTGACCTGAGCGGTTCACTCACGGAAAACCGCTCATTTCAGGAGAATACAGGAGAAGGCTCTGAATTCTCAGTGAAGAATCCGAACCGGCACGAACGCCCGGAATTCACCGGCCTGCATTCGGCAGACAAAGAAACCGGCTGCCGTTTGGGAACCGTTCTGTCCTCTGGTGTCCCAGTGGATGGTGTGGAACCCCGGCCGTTTGTGATCATCGTGCAGAACCGCCACGCGTCTTCCCGCCGGATCTATTATATCGATGGAAACTCGTCGTGATTCGGGTACTCCAAAGCGGAGTGCGACCACGCCGAGATTTCGTGAATAGACCGGTCCGGACAGCGAGAAAACCGTCGGCATGTCTTTTCGTCGAAATGCGTGCACCGCCGAAACCTGCTCTTCGGTCATAAGCTGCAGGTTGATACCCTGCACGGCTTGTCCGTCCACTACCGCTATCGGGGTCGGCATGAAAGGGACCTCGAGCGTGGTATCCGTGGAAATCGTCCCGTACACGCCGATCGCGATCGGCCCCCGGTCTTCTTCCTCCTCGGCCTGGATCTCGGATTGCGTTTCACTCGTGTCTTCGGCCACAAGCACCCCAAACACCGCATACATTCCGTCTGCCAGTTGGTCGATCTGATACATACCCGGTTGGGCGAGCGAGGTCTTTGAGGCTCTCATCACGCTGAATTCGTTCATCCAGGTGTCCATCGGCTGCGTCGTGTCGATCGGAACCGCCATGATCATGATTGTTCCATTCGCCGGCATCTCGACCAGGGATGAAATCTCCCCCGAAATCGATCCCGTACCGAATTGCTGATCCTCGACTACCACAACGATACCGTCCACGTGTTCGCTGTCGACGATCGCCACGGTCGAATCACTGAACCCGAACGCTTCCGTGCGTTCATCCTGGTTGGTGTCGATCAGAGCCATGACCCGGAATGACCCGGCGGGGATATCTTTAAACACAAATCCTCCCACCGAATCCACCTCCGTGAATCGAATCGGTTCTTCGGCATTCAGATCAAAAAGCATGGTATAGATCGGATGGCCTCCCAAAGCGCCCTCATACTGGACCGTACCCGAGACCATCCCGTCTCCCATCGGATAATCGTCGTACGGCTCATCCGTCCACAAATCCTCTTCGAAAAACTCGACATGCACCGAATGGGTATCCGCACCCGCAAAGGTAAACCAGATCGGCGTGTCCGTCGAGTCGGTAACGATTACCTTTCCTTCGGCATACGGACGACTCTCATCGTGCACCGTATGCAGGTACGCCGTAACCATATACGATCCCTCGGGCACTCCGACCAGCTCGAACACCGACACGGTATCCTTTACATACCTTTCCCAGCTCGGACCCGTGGTATCGTTTTCCGACGGTTCATGGTCCCAGAGTTCGACAACGTATCCCTCGGTTTCGTACGAAGTCGAGTTGACAAACGATGCGAGGACGACGCCATCGCCCGAAGCCCCCGGATCCTGGTGCTCCCTCATGTGTTCGTCGGTGAATTCCAGGACGAGCGAGTGGGTGTCGTTAACGAAATCGAAACGAATCGGAACACCGGTCGAGTCGGTGAGGCACAGGCCGAATTCACTCTCCATGTTTTCTTTCGTGCCTCTCATGCGACCTTCGACAAACAAATCGGCCCGCGGAATGTCGGTAATCGTTATCGTCCGCACCGAATCGTCGAACCAGTAACGGCCCACAACCGTTCCGGTGTCGGTTTTCGACGGCGGAGTGGAGTACAGGAATACTTCATAGCCCATTCCAACCCAATTGGTTGAGTTCACGAATTCGACCGTCAGCATACCGTCACGCTGATACGGGTCCTGGTACATCGGATCGACGACGTCATCATCGGTAAACGTGAAATCCCCATGAGGAGTTTCATAGGCAAAATCAAACCAGGCCGAATTTCCGGTTTCATCACTCAGCACGACATGAAGTTCGGGGGACGGCTCGTCGCCTGTCGGTTCCGATATCATGCGAGCCGATACCGCGAGGTACTTCCGTGGAATACCGTAGACCTGCGCCGGTTGTACTGAATCCGATACCCACATGGAGTAAACCGGACTACCCTTGTTGTCGCTTCCCGGCAGCATTTCCCAGAACGTCACCTCCCAGGCTTGTGCCTGATATGAAGACTGATTATGAAATGACACGGTCATCGTCGCCCCGGCGGTATCCATGGTGTTTGACAATGTATCCGAGTTCTGGAACTCCAGGGAAACCTGCGCGAAATCGGTAGTGCCGAAATCGACCATCAGCGCTCCACCAGATTCGTCTGTCGCCACTTTCCACAGATCGGGCTGCTGAATACCCGCAACCAACCCGGTTTTCATTCTACCGGCGACGTAGAACAGATCGTCCTCGGGAATGTCGACAACATGAATGCTCGCGGTGTCTTCAGCATAGAAAACATACGCCGCTTGACTGTTGGAGTACGGGTCGGGGACGTTTTTCCAGAGCGAAATCTCGTACCCTTCGGGCATATACATGCTGTAGTTATTCAGCGCCACTTCCAGGCGATTACCCCCACCCGTTCCCGGATCGTTGATCATGGTGTCTTCATCGAAAAATTCAAATGAAACGTTGGTCATAATAGATCCGGCAATAGTGATCTGTGCCGGGGTACCGTCGATATCGGTGAACGGTTTGTATATCTTCCAGTCGCCGCTTGGATCGCCGGCAACACTCATGCCGCCCTCAACGTTGTAAGTGCCGTCGGGAATGCCGGTGAATTCGTACGATCCTTCATGTGGCGTTGAGAAGAAGTGGTCGGTGGAGTCGCCGTCGGCCCACAGGCGAACCATGAACTCACTATGAGTCATACTGGTTGAATTGAAAAAAGCACCGGAGATGCCGCCGGTGGGTTCAGGCA
>CAZEMW010000212.1:0-6532 GCA_964513105.1 uncultured Fibrobacterota bacterium | reverse complement strand
TCGCATAGGCTTGAGCCGACATACCCGACCCCGAAACCGAAGGTGCAATGTCGAAGGAAACCGTCTATCTCATACGTGACGGCATTCCGGTTCATTGAACTCATTAGGAAAAAGCAACTATCCAGCCCCACAAATGATGATTTCGTATGCACGTATGTCGCAATACACCGTTTCATTATACCCCCGGTTTGACGAATGCGGGGGATATGGTTGAAAAAAACGAGATCGGAGACATCACCGGTAATGTTCCACACCACCTCATAGGGCCCGACGACTTGCAGTCCACTCGGAGGATTGGTGACCTCACCGTCTTTCTCGTCGTCGAACAGAAGCAGATCTTCACCGGTGCAGGCGTCCACGGCCTGCTGGTATGTAGGGTACTCGCTGGTGCGGATTACCGCGGAATCTGCTTGTCCCGTCACGAGCAGAATCGCGGAACAGGCGGTGGTTGTCGCCGAACAGGTGAATCGAAAGATCTCTCGAAAAGTGGGACAGGACATACGCTTCCTCCCGGAATTGGTGGTGCGGTGGCGGGTCGACAAATCCTCTATGGTATTTAAAAGGGACACGAAGACCGCGGTTTGTGATTATCTGCGAAACAGGATGATGCCGCGAATGGCATCGTATGGTAACATCAACGATGTGGTATCGTCCTGTGCCTTATTAATATAGTGCCTGTCCCGAAAACACCCGTTCATCGAGCGGAGCCGAGATGAACGGGTGTTTTTTCGGACAGGCACCAATATAGTGGGAAAACCTTTGATACGGGGCACGAATCTCAAAGGCTCACCTGGATACCCTGACACCGGCAACAAAAAAGGCCGGGGAAATCCCCGGCCTTGTCAACTGACAGTTTCCAGGCGGATATTAGCGAACGCCTCCCACAAGCGTCACCTTCTTCTGAAGCATGGGAATTACATACGATCCCGCGGCCAGTTTCAGGTTGCTGCGCAGAAGCGTCTGCATGTCGGCCACTTTCATAACCTGACGGCCTTCAAGTACACCCACTCGTGCACCTTTCAGGTTGTAGACGAACACCCTTGCGTCGGGGGCAATAAGAGAGGTGTTCGGCTTGATCCTTTGCAGGCGAACGCTGCTTCCCGTCTCCGGTGGTTTGTTTCCGTACTCCAATCCGGAACCGGATTCAGGCAGATACCGCACCGCCTTGTACGACTTTCCTCCGGCGGCCTCAGTCATGGTAAGCGGACCGAGCGGTACGTACACACTGTCGCTCAGCTTCTCCCAGGTGGTATCGCTCGTTTTGTTTCCCGTCAAGCGATTCGGACTGACGTGGTCGAACCACAATCTTAATTGCGCCATTTCACCGTCGGATCGGATCTGTGCATGGTTGACCGCCACCACGCTATAGTCTGAGGCCGAGAATTGACCCGCGGCGCCGGAGTCGATATACACTGTCGACGGATCCCGGTACAGGCCCGGTCCGGGGTGACCGTCATCCCAGCCATTGGGCACGATGTAGTAGAAATCGGCCGAATGGTTCCAGTTGGTACGTCCGATTTCCTGACCGCCACGCTCGATAATGTACTGCATAACCTTACTTTCCGGGTCCTCGGAACCGGTCCATGTCAGGACATTATGGTCACCGTCGGCGGTTACCTGAAGGCCCGTGGGAGCAGTCGGTGCAGTCTGGTCAATGAGCACCGGTGAATTATCGACGTACTCGCTCATGTCGGTGCTGCCGATGTAGGCACCATTCTCAGCATCCCTGTTGGTGAATTTTGAATGGCTGATCCAGGTGTTTTCCGACGGGCTGAACAAATTGTCCTCAAGCATGATGCTGCCGTCGGCATCGACATCCGAAACGATACCAAAACCGGTACTTACCTGAACCGCCGGCTCACATCCTCGGATATGGCAGCTCATGATTTCATGCACACCCTTGAACCCCTCAGAGCTGCTTCCGCCCTGAACAGAACAGTTATGCACGGTAAGAGTGTACTTTCCGGATGCCGCGGTACCGCAATTCACAAAATCACAATCGGTGACGTAGTTTCCCTTACTCTGCATCAGTAATGCGGTTGCTGTTATGTTCTCGAAACGACATCCGACAAAGCTCATGAAACCGTCGGTGCCGCCTACCAGGTTGGCACCGGTCTGAAGGTTCCTGAAAGTGCTGCCGTATACCGCCAGTTTGTCGATCATCTTCCCGCTTCCATCGGGGTTTTCACCGCAATGAATGTCTCCCGCGCAGGTCGCAATACCAATATGGCAATTGTCAAACTCGAGGAATTGCAGTTGCACATTCTGCGCGTTTCCAAATGAAATACCCGCCAGGCTCTGGTTTGCGAACCGTACATTGGCGGCATCGATTCCGGTGTTCGGTCCCTCGGTTTGCGCATATCCAATCTCGCCGCCGTCAATGGTGAGGTTGAAAAGGCGGATCGGTGTTGATGTACAGTAATCGAGTGCCGGGCTGAACTTGAGAATCGTTTTGTCTTTTCCTGATCCGTAAATTGTCCCGTTTTTCAGGGTCGTGGAAAAAAAGTACTCGCCCGGGCCGAGATATACGACGTTTCCGCTGTTGACCGCACTTGCGATTTCTGCCCCGGACATCCCGGTCATGTCGGTCCCCGGACCATCACCGTCGAACTTTATCCGCGGCAATTTCTGTGAGTACGGCCGAATCAGTTGCGGCGTAAGACGAAGAGTGTTCGGCTTGAGGTCTTCCTCGAAAATGGTGTTGTTGCTGTTGATAATTGCGGTGGTACACCCAACCTCGCTGTTCATCACGTAACCTTGAGCGAATGGATCGTCTTTGTCTTTCCGCAATTCATCTTCCCGCAGCATACTTCGATCACTCATTCCGTATGCTTGTGTCCGAATTCCGGCTGCATAATTCACGCCGTCACCCGAAACCGGATTCCATTTTGTAAGGTACGGATCACGGGCCACCAGCGATGACCAGGATGCACCGGTAACCGCGGATCTGAATCCTACATATCCGGTACCGCCGATCGCAGTGTTATTCATCCCGCCGATACGCCATACCCCATAGGCGGCGTCCATGAAAACGTATGCTTTGGTTCCATTCTGAAGCTCAATCCAGTTGTGCCAATCGATGTCTCGCTGTTTACCACCGGGAGTCTGACAAATGCTGGCGCACTCGACCCCGTTTTCGATACTGAGGTGCGGATCAGACCATTCAACGTATTCACTGTTGATATGGCTGACCGTGATACCACGGCCGTTTATGATGTGGACTGGTGTCCAGTCGATCTGGCCGTGAGTTATCAGGTTGGTGATAAGCGTTCCACTGCCGTCGCCTTCCGGATCCGTCGCGTTGATCAGAAAAAGGCTTGCATGCTTAAGCCAGGTCTCATTCGTATGTCCGGCACAGTTGAAGCTTTTAAGGTTACAGGTACTTCCCCCGATGTACCCGGCGCCGAAACCGAACGTTGTGTGACGAAGATACCCTTCAATTTCATAGTTCACATTGTCGCGGCTCATTGATCCGAGTACAAAAAAGCATGAGTCGAGACCGACAAATTTTGACTTACGGGCGACATAGGTAGCCACACAGCGCTTCATAATGCCGCCGGTCTGCCTGATACGCGGTTCGTGATTGAAGAAAACAAGATCACTGACATCCTGGGTCAGGTTCCAGACGACTTCGTAGGGGCCGCTGATCTGAAGACCGCTCGGCGGATCGGTGAACTCGCCGTCCTTGTCGTCGTCAATGAGAAGCAGATCCTCGCCGGTGCAGGCGTCGAGCGCTTCCTGATACGAACCGTACGAACTCGTACGTATCACCGCGGCATGCGAAACCGTGGCAAATGCTGCGGCCGCCAGAAACAGCGCAGTAATGCTTAAATGCTTAAGTAAACGGGTTCGGGACATACTACCGCCTCCTCCTTAACCATGTGGTTGCCGAAGCTTCCATCTCGGAGCTTCGTTGTTGATACCTTGTTCCTGCGGATTTATCTTTGCGAGAATCTGTTCTGAACGGTGTTCGGTAAATGAACGGCACACGTATAAACGTATGCCCTACTAATATACCCCTAAAACGCTTCAATGACCGCTAGAAAATGCGGTGAGAGCCCGGCGAAAGGGAAAAATCTCAATCTTTTTTTCGGTGCTAAACCATGTCTCGTGTATAATGAAAGAACAGCATGGGAGCATGAATCGAAGCAATGCGGCCACAGTCGTGAATATTTCGGCTTAAGAATCGCCGCAGAGAAAAAAGAGCCGATTTGTCATAACTAAGACGAACCGGCCCACCGAATAGTCTATCGAAATCGTAACAAACCCCAATCCCCAATCCCCAATCCGAAATCCGAAATCCGAAATGGAATCAGGGTTTCTTATCCGGACACCCGTCTTCGTCACGGAATCCGTTCTTCACCTCAGCCTTATTCGGGCATTTGTCCTCTGCATCAGGTATTCCATCTTTGTCGTTGTCCGGTTCGGGACAGCCGTCGTGATCCTCAAATCCGTCGAAATCCTCGGCCTCATCCGGGCATTCATCATGCTGATCGTACATCCCGTCAAAATCGTTGTCGTAGTCGGGACATCCGTCCCCATCCTCAAATCCGTCCGCGTCTTCGGCAACATCGGGACATTTGTCCTGTGAGTCGTCCACACCGTCCCGATCCGAATCCATCCGCACGGTCGGTCCCGACTCTATCGGAAGTATACCGATTGTACTGTTGCCCTTGCCCAGACCGCGAAGCGGATTATCATAGCCCGATTGAAAGGCGTACGTTTGCCATATTTCCGGAGGGTAGCGGGGATCTTTGGATATATTCGTCTCATCGATCACCGCATAGCTGCTGTAGGGTTTTCTGTTCGCGTAGAGGCAGTTATGGATGATTCTGGATTTTTTCGAATTTTCACTGACATATACCCCGAACTGTTTGTTGCGGTATAAAACATTGTTTTCGACCAGAACGGCACTATTATTTGAAAGATGGACACCACTATGCCCATTGTCGCCGATCACGTTATGCTCAACCGAGGTCCGTACCCCGTAAGATATCAGCTCGCAGAAAACGCCGCTCCACTCATTGGAGACTATGACATTGTTGCTGATATGGGGGAGCGATATAAGGATTTGAATGCCGGATTTGGCGTTTTCACGTATCACATTGCGTCGGATAATCATATTGGTGTTCTCGCTTATGATTCCGGCTCCGCCTCCCTGTATGGTAAACCCTTCAATGATTGCGTCATTCGCCGCTCGGACGACCGGGTTGGATCGGTCTCCCCGGATGATTGTCTTATCGGTCTGTTGCCCCTGAAGAACAATGCCGCGTGCAATGGTGATATTCTCGCGGTATGTTCCCTTGAGCACGAACACCGTGTCTCCCTCATGAGTCTCATTGATAGCTTCCTGAATGGTGGAGAAATCATTCGGAACCACAAATCGATTACCGGCGTAGGAAGGAAGTGTCGACATGAGGAGGACACATACAAAGAACCCGGCCATTCGGGGATGCCATGAATTCATTCGGTCGCGTACCGAATGCAACAGCTCTCTTCGAACGCCTTTCAGGGATAATCTCATTCCTATGGCGGCACACCGCGTCGAACCGGGTCTAAGCCCTTCTCTATACATAAATACCTCCGTTTTCGGCCTTCCAAATACCCGCCATTCCGGCTCGGTCGGGGGAAGGACGTTATACAAAATCTAACACATTGGTTGTGCTAAATCCATATATGCCTGTTCATTAGCACTTTCAGCAGCCGGGGGGATACCCGCGCATGCGGGCATATCTGCCTGATTGCACTGAATAGCAGGAGTGTGAAGATGGTCGTTTATTTCCACGAAACGGTTCACCCATTTCGGTTTCGATCGCTCGTTTGGAGATACCGCCTGATCCTGGAAAACCCGGCTGTCGGCTTGCCGCGGGACGGTGGGATGGGGCTCCTGAATCCCTCGTAATCAGTCCCGGAATTGCCTACACACCGGGGGTTAGCTATTTTTGTTGACTGTCCCGCCATACCCGCTTGGCGAGATGGAACTGAACTCGACCTTTGATCTTACCCGGAAGGTTATGCTCATGAAGAATACCGGATTCCTGACCGAGGATTTTCTGCTTGATACGAAAGGCTCTCGAGAGCTGTACCATTCCTTTGCACGGGATCTGCCCGTCATAGATTATCACTGCCATCTTCCGCCCCACCAGGTTGCCGAAGATACCCGGTTTGAGAATATGACGCGGATTTGGCTGGCCGGTGACCATTATAAGTGGCGGGCAATGCGTAGCAACGGCGTTGAGGAGCGGTATTGCACGGGTGACGCAACGGATTGGGAAAAGTTTCAGGCGTGGGCGGCAACCGTTCCGTTCACGCTCAGGAACCCGCTGTACCATTGGACGCATCTTGAATTGCGTCGTCCCTTCGGTATCTCCGATCGTGTTTTGAACGTGGAAACTGCCGAAGGGATCTGGAACGAGTGCAATGAAAAGCTTGCCCAACCCGAATTCAGTGCACGCGGTATCATGAAGCAGATGAATGTCGAGATCGTCTGTACGACCGATGATCCGACCGATGATCTGGCGCATCATAAGGC
>CAZEMW010000211.1:0-6544 GCA_964513105.1 uncultured Fibrobacterota bacterium | reverse complement strand
GGCCAAAGGATTCCGATTCCGACACCGATTCCGACACCGATTCCGACACCGATTCTGTGATCTGTTTGTCCTTAGATCTTTGTCCTAGATCTTTGTCTTAGATCTTTGATTTTAGATCTTTGATCCTTGATCTTCCTGCCTTGCCGACCTTGGGAGGGTGAAGAAGAAGGTTGCGCCTTCACCGGGACTTGATTCGGCCCAGATTCTTCCTCCGTGACGTTTTATGACACGGGCAACAATTGCAAGGCCGACTCCTGTTCCCGAAAACTCCGATTCCTTGTGGAATCGCTGGAAGGGCATGAAGAGCTTTTCCGCCTTTTCGGCATTGAATCCAGCGCCGTTGTCACGGACAAAGAAAATGTGCTCATTGCCGTTTTCACTGCATCCGAATTCGATCTCTGGAGCCTCAGTCTTTCCGGTGTATTTCCATGCATTCAGAAGGAGATTGGACAGTGCGCGGTCCAGCAATCGAGCATCACCATAGGCGCACATATTCTCCCTTATGGAAATGGCTACGTTTCTTTCCGGTTCGGACTGACGGATGTCCTGTGCGATGCCGTCGGCCAGTCGGCTGAGATCAACTTGCTGGAAAATCATTTCCTGGCGTGATATCCGCGACAACCCGAGAAGGTCGTCGATGAGGGTGTTCATTTTTTCACCGCCCCGCTTGATACGATTGAGAAAATCCATCGCCTGATCGTCAAGCTGGTGAGAATAATCATCCTGGAGAAAATCGCTGAAGCTGGTGATTGAGCGGAGCGGAGCACGCAAATCGTGCGAAACCGAGTAGGTGAACGCTTCCAGTTCCTGGTTTGTCGATGTCAGTTCATCGGTTAATTGCCGCAGTTCTTCTTCGATCCGCCGCTGCTCGGTGATATCGGTGTTTGTTCCGAACCACCGTACCACGTCACCGGATTCTCCTCGAATGGGAACGGCTCGCGAGAGGAACCATCGGTATTCTCCGGTCTTGCTTCGCAATGGGAAAAGGTCTTCCCACGGTGTCCCGGATTCGATTGCTTTCCGGAATCCGGCAACAACTCTATCCACATGTTCGGGATGATGCACCTTTGTCCACCCCCACCCTTCCATTTCTTCCAGGGTAGTACCGGTATACTCATACCACCGCTTGTTGTACCAGAAGATCCACCCGGATTTATCCATCATCCAGGCGAATTGCGAGATGTTGTCGGCCATGGTACGGAACCGTTCTTCACTTTGACGCATTCGTTCTTCGTTCTCCCGTGCCTCGGTAACATCTCGCCAGGCCACAACACAGCCCTTCACCGTACCGTTCCGATCGAGTATCGGACCGGCGTTCGCGGACAGGTACCGTTGGATACCGCTCGGAGACCGCTGACGCCACACATCGTTAACAATTGGCCGCCCTTCGGTGAGCACTCGCATAATCGGGAGCTCTTCAGGCGTAATAGGAGTATCTTCGTCGGGGTGCATCAGTCCCCAGGATTCTATGAATTCGGGTGACCCAAACCCCAGGCCGGCGCGCATCTTCCCCCCGGTCCACTCGCCGAGCATTCTGCTGACGGTTACCGGTTTGTCTACTCCTTCGGTGATAATAATGCCTTCGGGAACGTGGCGCAGCAGAGCATCGAGAATCCGTTTCCCTTCCTCAGCCTCCTTGAGCAGTCGTTCACGTTCCTCCTCGGCCTGTTTGCGGGACGTGATATCATGAACGATCGAAAACAGCAATGTTTGTTCTCCCATGGAAATCGGAGTGGAATACACCTCCACGGTACTGATCCGGTTATCGGCTTTCAGGTGTCTGAATATGAAGTGGCCTCGCCGTTCGCGTACCGCTTTCTTGCGTTCCGCCGCGACTTCGTCGGGAGTGAGCTGGTTTATTTGCTGTATCGCCATCGAGCGTAGATCTTCTCGCGAATACCCATAGTATGTTGCCGCGGCATCGTTTGCATCCACAATCTTCCCACTATCGGGCTCGATGAGGAGCATAACAGCCTGATGCCGCTCAAACATGTTGCGAAATTGTTGTTCGCTCTCCCGAAGCCGCGCTTCAAATCGTTTACGTTCGGTTATATCAATGCCGATACCAACGCGCCTGCCGTCCGGTATCCGTATGTTGGCCCAACTCGTGTCTTTGACGGATCCATCCTTGCACATCATTCGAACATCTTGAAACCCGCCTTTCAGCGAATTCATGTACTCCGATACCTCTCGGCGATACTCAGGATCGGGATAAACAAGTTGTGTCAGACCCTTTTGATGGACCTCTTCTTCGCTCCAGCCGGTCGTCTCATAGACCGACTTGTTGAGAAGAAGGATGTCCCGGTCGGGATTCTGTATTGTCAGCATGACGGGGATCGACTCGAATATCGTATGCAGCAGTTCCTGTTCGCTGCGCCGTTCCTCTTCGGCTAGAACCCGATCAGTGATATCGTTGAGTACGCCCACAAGGCGCGTAGGGAGTTCGTCGGAAACCGACTCGAAACGGCCGTAGAACTCCACCCATCGCAATTGATGAGTATCTTTGCGAAAAATGCGACACTCTGAATGGAATTGCGGGTTTGGTCCCATCCCTTCGGCAAGAGCGGCTTCAAATGCGGGCACATCATCCGGATGCAGGAATTCTTTTACGAATCGGGCTTTCGGGGTCGGTTCGGAATCGGTTGGGAGCCCGAGTATCTCAAACATGCGATCGTTCTCAAATTTCGTAGTATCGGTAGTAGCGTCCCACTCAAAGACCCCCTGGTCGGCCGCGGCGGCGGCAATCCGCATCCGTTGTTCACTACCGGCCAGTGCTTCCGCGGCTCTTCTTTTCTCTGTTATGTCTACAGTGATTCCCAGAACCTGTGTAATCTCCCCGGAGACGTCAAGCAGGGGAACATAGTCCACCAGATAGGTGTGTGTGTTACCGCCAAGTCGGACGGTGACTTCTTTTTTACGGGATTGCTTTTCGCGATATACCTCTTTGAGAAACGGGACATAGTTCTCGCTCACCTCAGGAGGAAGGAGCTCTTCATCCAGATGCCCGATAATCTCATCCTCGGAGCGCTGAAGCACCGCCCGGCCGGCTTTATTAATGTGGCGAATTCGCCGGTCGGGACCATAGATTATAAATGGTGAAGGATAATTGTCGACCGCCGCATGGAATCGCTTTTCGCTTTGTGCAATCTCCTGCTCCTTTTGTTTCGTTTCGGTAATGTCGCGATTTGATGACCTTCGGCCCAGAATAGTACCGTCTGCGCCGACAATCCGTTGACACACATGGCCGATCCATCGGTGAGTACCGTCTTTTCGGATAATGCGAAACTGAAATTCACAAGGTTCCATGCTCTCCGTGTCGCACGTCAGATGGTCAAGCACCTCGCGTCGATCTTCGGGGTGTACTATGGCGCTGTACAGTTCAGGGTTTGTCTGGAATTCCTCACGCCTGTATCCCGTCACTCTTTCGCAGGATGGGGTTATGTAAGCAAACGTCCCGTCGGGGCGGAGCCAGTATTCCCAATCATACGTAAAATCCGCAACAATCCGAAGCATATCGTGGGATTGCCGGAGTTCTTCTTCGGTGTTCTTCTGTTCTGTGATGTCGGACCAGGTGATTACTACGCCGCCGATTCGATTGTTGGGCGTGCGGTATGGCTGCATAGCCCGTATATAGGCTGTTTCATGTATTCGAACCTCTCGTCGAACCGTTGCTTTTTCTTCAAGCACCCTGTGGGCATCTTCGAAAGCATACGGCCCGAGTTTCTCTTGTGAAAAGTCGGTCAGGTTACGTCCGATATCGGAATCCCGCATCGATACCAGGCGGCTCATAGCCGGTGTAAACCGCCTGACGGCAAGCGCCAGACCCAGGAAGAGTGCAGGAATGTCGGTACTAGTCTGGAAATTCACCAGATCGCTGTTGATCTCTTCCTGCTCCGCCATTTTGCTCTGTAGTTGCGAATTGACCGTGACCAGCTCTTCGTTGAGCGATTGCAGCTCTTCGCGTGAGGTCTCCAGCTCTTCATTGGCCGCCTGATGTTCTTCATTGGCGGACTGCAGCTCTTCGTTGGCGATTCGCAGCTGTTCGATATGGGCATGAAGATCCCGTCGCGTTGCTTCCAGTTCCCGTTCCAGGGCGTGTACCGACGACAGCTCTTCCGGGCTATACTCTGCAACAGTTGGTTCGGAAGGTGCTTCCTCCAGCTTCCCGCTTTCCCTGAAGACCAGGAGGAATGCGTCATTTTCTTCCTCGGGTTGGGAAACAATGATTGTCGTTTTCTTCCGTTTGTCGTCACCAAGCATGGAAGTACGGAGTTTAAGCGGTGTGTTCTCCCGCTCGACTCGCTCGACCATTGCACGGAGACGGGTACGGAGTCTTTTGGGAAGCTGGTCGAGTAAGTTGTTCGTTGGCTTACCCTGTGGAGGAGTCAAGTACTGATTGATTGGACCGCTGTTGTAGAGAATGGCGTAGCTCCTGTCGACGGCTACTGCGGCAGGTACGTAGTCCAGGAGGAGCGCGTTTTTTGCGGCATCGACAATCCGGTTCTCAGCGTGAGGTCGTACAGCCTCATAGCCGGAGCGTGTCGAGGGAACCGACCGCTTGGCCGACCCGGAGTATCGGTACTCGGACTCTCCGGGGCGCCGTCGATATACGTGCCCGTCTCGCGGGCCGATTCTCGTGAAGTGATCAGGTTTGTCGCCCACGGTTTCGGCTTTTCCGAGGAAAAGACATCCGTTTTCCTGGAGAGAGTAATGAAAGATATCAATACAGCGAGCTTGAGCGGGGGGCTCCAGATAGATAAGAAGGTTGCGACAGATAATGAGATCCAGGTTCAGAAACGGGGGGTCGGTCAGCAGATCGTGCCCGGCAAAAACGATGCTGTCCCGGATCTCCTTTGTCACGTTGGTGACGGCCCCCTTCCCCGATCTGACGAAATAGTGTTTCATATATTCGGCGGGCACATCCGATTCGATGCATTGGGTATACACCCCTCGACGGGCAGTTTCGAGGGCTTTTTCATTGATATCGGTGGCGAAAACCTGCACGGCTCGGTTGTTTCCCGCTCGCCGTAGCTCATCGATCATCATAATCGCGATGGAGTAGCTTTCCTCACCGGTTGAGCAGGCGGGGGTCCATACGCGTATGGGTGTATCTCCCGGTTGCTCGGCCAGGTTGCGAAGTACCTGTTCCTTAAGGTTCCACCAGGTTTCGGCGTCGCGAAAAAAGGAGGTCACTCCGATCATAAGATCCGACGCCAACTCCTGAGCTTCGTGAGTATCCCGTTCGAGGAATCCGATGTACTCTTCAATGTCTCCGAAGCCTCGCAGTTGCATACGCCGTCGAACACGACGTTGAATGACCGATACCTTATACTGATGAAATCGATGTCCGGTTTTTCGCTGCATGAGTTCATGGAATTCGTGCAGGTGCTCGGGAGTGGTAAGTGAATCGATCCGTATGGAGGCTGCCCTTGCGGCGGCGAGGGTGGCGACTTCGCGTGCTATTTCGGCAACCGTAAGGACCATATCAGCGCTGTCCGATCCGACAGCTGAATCAGGCATGTCTGGGAACTGAGCAGTGGCAGGATCCTGCACCAGCACGGTCCCCCCGTTTGCGCGGATTTCCGTTGCGCCACGAGTACCGTCGATACCGGCCCCGGACAGTATTATGCCGACCGCTCGATCCTTGTACATTCGGGCGAGGGCGAGAAAAAGGTGGTCGATACTGTGCCGAGGATATGAATCTTGTGCTTCGGAAGCACTGAAACGACCGTCGGCAAATGTGAGGACTTTTCCCTGCGGCGGGAAATACAGCGTATTCGGCTCTGGATGCATTCCGTCACCGGCTTCGGCGATCCTGAGGTCTTTGGGTGCCTTGTGCAGCAGTCCCGGGGTAAGAGACCTGTGCTCTAGCGGGAGGTGCTGAATGAATATATACGCAGCATATACCCCGTCCGGAAGCGCCGCAACGAACTCTCGAAAGGCCTCGAATCCACCAGCCGAGGCGCCAATTGCGATAACCGGGAATGATTTTTTTGCTTCAGATTGCATCTGCGGTGTTGTCCTTGCTCAGTTGGCGAGCAAACCTTGAGCCAACCAGCACGTATTGTTTATGAAATTTTGTATATGTTCGAAAATTCGGCACCGTGTCAAGTCCGTTTGCTTGCTCCGAATGGGCGGTTTCAACCCCCTGCAGTGCGCCGCTCCTGAACCCCCGGGATTCTACGCAACGCAAACGTTTCTCAGATTACCGCAGTTTGAGGCAATCAGGGCATTTCGGGCCGGCTACACAAAATAAATCCTTTGATTGAACCTCGCCTCCCGGGGCCTTTTCCGGCAACTACCCAAAAAAGAATCATCGACGGCCGAATGGGCGAAATAGCACATAGGAAAATTCCCTTGACGGTCGAACTGATGCCACTTATAATGGAACTACTTACGAGTTACGCTCCATAACCTTTCCCCTCCTCCCCTCTGGAGGTTTTCCATGAAACGATTGTTTTTGTCGTTGCGGCATGTCTTGTACACGCACAGGACGGCATCTACGGATCATTCATCATTGGTCAGAAATTCATCAATGCCGACG
>CAZEMW010000210.1:0-6545 GCA_964513105.1 uncultured Fibrobacterota bacterium | reverse complement strand
GTTTGCCGGCTTAGTAGAACTTATGCCCTATGGGTACAGTATCTTATGCCGCAATCAATAGCGGTATTCTTCCGCATAATGCGGCTTAGAAAATATAGAAAGCGTCACTCTCACGCGCAAGTGTTTTGTAACATCGCTCTCAGAATGCAGTTTGGGGTTGTTGCAGTAATCATGAGTGTCCCACCACTCATTTTGACTGAGTAGCCAGACTCCTCCCCCATAGCAGGAGCATCAGCGAATACCTTCCCCCCGTTCACGATCCGGAACTCCGTCCCCCGCCGGCGTTGCTTGGCATCCCGTACCTCCGTCCCCCGCCCTGCTATATTTGGCGCTCTGCATGTCCGTCCCTCGTCTTTGCCTGCTCTGAAAATCGGAAAAGTCACTACCAATCGCACGGACGTGCGCCGGCGGTGGTCGGGCGGTATGGCGAACGTACCGATACCGCACGGGGTGTAGCTCAGAGAAAAAGAAAGAATCATCCAACAGGCGGTGCCAAATGGCACCGCTTTTTCAACATTGCCTCCCCGTGACGAAATTCGTGGCCTACATTAGTTCAAAGAGAACCCGGAATCCCTTTCCGAATTGGTGCCGGGTATGCAATGCTGTATTCCTCGACATTTTGGCGGTTCTCGACGGGAGGCTGAAGCATCGCTTTATCCGGTTCGGAAAATTCACCTTCCGCGAGCTGAGGTGGGAGGGACGAATTCGGGCCGGTAAGAAGCGGAGTTCATTCGCGAGGGTCGTGAGTGAGCGCTCCTGATGGCGTGCTTACCGCGGGATTCATTCCCATGGCGGGAGACCGAGTTCCTGGTACGGAAGACACGGAATTCGGAATTGAGACAAACCAGGAATAATCGATCAGGAGGTACGGTATGTCCGTGAGACGTTCGAGAAAGTGCGGTGACATGTTTATGAATGGTCTGCTTGCAGCGGTTCTGATGGTCTTAGGAACATGGAGATTCTCTCCAACAACGGCAGCTCCGTCATTGCCTCAAGGAGGAGGAACAACCAACGGGGCATGGGTCGCGCAGTTCTGGGACAATACCGATATGGCCGGCGAACCGGTGTGGACCCAGCGTGATATTCGGGTGCGATACGACTGGGAAGACTGGCGACCGATAGTAGGCTCCCGCGGTGAGCAGGTGCGCAACTTTCCCACCGATAACTTCTCCATCCGGTGGACCTCCACGTTTCTTACCCGGTTCAGTGAATACTATACGTTTGTGCTTATTTCGGACGAAGGGGCTCGGCTGAAAGTCCGGGAGCAGGGCTCCGAGCAGTGGACCACGTTAATCGATGCCTGGGATGCACATGAAGAACGCGCCGATTCCGGATCCATAATGCTGGATTCGGGCAGGGTGTACGAAGCCGAACTCGAGTATTACGACCTCTCCGGGCATGCCCGGTGTGAGCTGTACTGGCAAAGCCAAAGCACACCGTATGAGGTGATTGACCACATCGCATCGTCGATATGTCACTACAGTGGGAACAACCAGTCGGCAAACGATTACGAAAATGCCGTCGTGTTCGGGGACAATGAGTTTGACGAGAACGGATGGCCGAAAAACGATATCAACACTGTGCTTGGTGGAAATCGCGCGAAGTATCCGGGGCGGTATCTGCTGCAATTTACGGGTAAGGCGGACATCGAGATCCCCGGCGCCGTTTTCCATAGCGGCGGTGAGACCTATGAAGTAAATGTTCCGTCCGGTGTGGGATACGATCAGTCTACAAATACCACCCGGATCGAGTTCGACGGTGAAGACAAGGTTCGTTTGCGACTGAACAACACCCTTCGCACCCCCCAGTCCGACACCGGAAGTGGTGTCACCAATATTTACGTCATGCGGCCCACGCGAAAGAACGGGACGGAGTATCATCTTCCCGGCGAGGCCGCAAACGGTGAATGGCGCGAGGCCATGAAACCCTACGTTGCCTTCAGAGTCCAGCGCACGGGGCTTAACGATAATCCGTCGTGGGATAAACGAACGCCCCCGACCTATGCCAATATCAGCAACAAACATGAGCGCTCCGAGATCTGCTACGAGAAACTCATTATGCAGGCCAACGAATGCGGCCGAGACCTTCATTTCAATTTCGGCGGCAGCCACAATGAAGAATGGATGCGAAAATTCGCAAAACTCACCTACTACGGCTCGGACGGCTCCGAACCGTACGACGGTCCTACTGAAAACCCGGTATACCCACCGCTGAACAGTAACCTTCGCATCTATCTGGAACACGGAAACGAGATGGGATGGTCGGCCATTCAGCCCAGAGGGTGGACGCGAGACGACCTGCCGCGGCATTTTGAACAAAAAGACAGCGTCTGGCAGGCGATCAACTATGACCAGAGATACGAGGAAATCGAGCATGGCGCGGTTATGAGGTACCATGCCTACCGTACGACAAAGATGAGCCTTCACATGCGTAAGGTCTGGGGTGACGAAGCCATGGGTGAGAAAGTGCGCGTGATGATTTACGGGCAGTACCAGAACCCGTTTCAAAATCATTTCTGTCAATATATCGACAACTATTTCAACAATGGCGCCGGTAACTTTGTGGAAAACCCCTACCCGGTCAATCAGCACCTGTGGGGTGCGGGCATGGCCGTGTACTACGGCTGCAAAAATATCTGGGGAGAAGGTGAAACCTATATCCTGAGCGACGGAAGCTTTGAGGAAAACGACATTTCCGCGGGACAAGCACAAATTGCACCGTCTTCGGCATGGGAATTCGAGGGGACCGCCGGGGTGGTCGATTACCGTTTCGCGCGCAGCCCTGCGCACACGACCGAGGATCCCGGTTCACTCCTTGAGGTAACCGAAAAGAAAGCGTACGGATTCGCCTTCACCGTGGGCGACAAGGATGTCTTCATGTACGCATTCGGACGGTACGATACCGACGATAAGGAGCATACGGTTCTTCTCTATGAAGGAGACGGACAAAGTTATTCTCATGCCAAATCAATTGCCGATATCCATCTCAATATGGATAAAGAATTCAAGGAATCCGCGGCAAAGAGGGAACTCAGAGAAGGGTATGTCTATTCGCCAACCACCTACTGCGGCTGGATAACCGGCTCGAGCATCCGTCCCGGAATTTATCGCCTTCCGGCCGGAAAGCAATACTTCATCGTAAGCGTCGAAGAGCCCGGGGACCGGATTCCGGGCAGAACGCAGTTTTCCGCCCATCCGTCGATCACAATTGACGGTGCGGTCGAGGGAAGCGCCGGAAACTACAACGGAACACGCCCCCTCGACAACTTCGAGATAATCGGCGAAACCGGGACCGGGTATGGACATGTGAACTTCCTCTTCACGGACAGTCCTCTTTCGCCTGCTCCGGGAACCGAGATCATACCGGTTGATCCGTCATTCGGTCCCAACTTTCCTGAAACACAACTTAAGCATAAAAATCCGGAAATTGTCAAGACCGGCTCAAAGATGGCGTTTCTCGTGGGCCAAAGCGCCATTTCGCAGCAATTTACCGTATCGGATGAGGGTGAATACGCGGTGGTACTGTGCGGTGCCATTACCGACCCCCTGATTCCCCAGGGCGTTGAGCGCGGCGCTCACCGTTGGGAGAGAAAAGCGTGCAATCCTTTGAATGTCTATCTCGACGACAGTCTTGTCGCCGGGAACCTCGTATTGGGTGAATCCCGGAAACCTCTTGGAGGATACTGGACCTTTGCTTCGAAATATTTGACATTGTCGGCCGGTACCCATACCGTTCGTATCGAAGGAACCAATGACCTTATCTCGGCGGTAACGTATCTCGACGGCGTGCATCTGGCTTCCATGGACGATTATTTCGGGGGTCCGAATGCGACAAACTTCCTGGAGGGCGGCTCCGCCACGGGCACTACCGCTTCGCGATTCGAGCAAAAATGCCGCAGTGCAAGCGGTATGGCCCAGAATTGGGGACTGGTGGCGTCGACCTATGAAGGCGGGAACTCGGTCGGCGGTGACTGGGATGCCGGCGGGGTGCTGTTCTGGGAGCAGGCAAAATGGTGGCACCCGTACACAAAGACCGCGGAACAGAACGCGTTCGCGTTCTGGTACAAACTGGGTGGAACTCTTGCGTGTCACTACTATCCGCCATTCCCGTGGAGTAACTTCGCGGATTGTGAGAACTACGTGCAGTGGCAGGCGGCCATGGAGCGGACCAACACCTGGACCCTTGAAGCGTCGTTCGATCAGGTGAATTACGGATTCATGGCACCTTCAACCATGACCTGCGATTCAATGCACTACACCGGGGGGCGTCGCTATTCCTCGCCCTATAACGACCAATTCAAAACGGACCCCGAACTGGATCCGAACGATTGGAAATGCTGGCGCATAATCGCTCCGAAGGCGGCCATGTATGAGGTGACGGCCGACGTCGCCGGCGGAGAGGTGCGCCTGAGTGTTGACGAGACAAATGAGGTGGCTCGCGGTACCGGAGAGGTCGCCGGCAGCGTGTTTCTGACAAAGGGCGCGCATTCGATCAAGGTAAAGGCGCTTTCCGAAACCGCAACCGTCAACTCTGTCTCAATTGGAGAGCCGGTGGTGGGAGTGAAAAATCGCCGTGGCGGCAACGTGAAAGAAATCGAGAACGGCATATTCCGTAAATCGGTTGAAATCGGTATCAAATCGGCCGGGGGAAACTGAACCTTTCAGGTAAGAAAAAGATTCCCGGGCGCGGCGAACGTACCCGGGAATCAGCGATATTCAATGTAGTTTTCGCGGTAGCTCGGCAGTGGAGGGAATCATGAAAACAAAGAGGTCGGGGGGTTTCGTGTTGGTGGCAGCATTTCTTGCGGGAACCGTGGGTGCCGCCGATTTATCGGCGGAGGTGATTTCTCCCGAGACGGAATGCTATGAGTTTATTCTTGCCGACTGGCGGGACCAGGACTCCGTCTCCAAACACGGTTTGGAGCAGGCGGCACGCTCAGTGATTGGTCAACTGCCTGAAGAGCAGCGGGGCGCCTTGACCGCCGAACTCGACGGCATCGCCGACCTTTCGGAAACGAGTTCGGCGCTCGCCGACCTTTACAATAAGGCCTGCACGGCTCGCCGCCGTCATCGACTTTCACCCTACCTCGACCAGATGCAGGAAATCGCCTTTTCGCAAAACCCTGTACGTCAGGGAAGATGGAAAGGACCCGGTTACGGGGACATCATTGAAGGAAAAGGATTCGAGCTGTTGCGCATGGACGGGGTGTTCGGCTCTGTAACCCACCTTATGCCCGAGGGACAGGGAAGAGACATCGACATTTCCTTTGATGGGGAAAAGGCACTGTTTTCGTGGCGGCCGGCGGGACGAAAGGAGATTTTTCCACCTGTATGAGATCGACCTCCGGACACAGGAAATTCGTCAGATTACGGACGGCAAGTATAGAACCGATTTATCTTCAAACCGGCGATATACTTTTTCATTCCGAGCGGCATGTGCAGAATATCGATTGCACCGCCCAGGATGTGTACAATGTTTTTGTGTGTGATGCCGAGGGCCGGTACATTCGACGGCCGGCATTCGACCAGGTCAGCACCTGCAATCCGGTGCTCATGCCGGACGGGCGGGTTCTGTACGCACGATGGGACTATGCCGATAAGTCGCATGGATATGCCGGGGCACTGTTTACAATGCACCCCGACGGCACGAAACAAGAACAGTACTACAACAACAACTCTCTATTCCCCACAACCGTTCTGCACCCGCGCCCTATTCCCGGCTCTCAGAAAATCCTTGCCACCATAACCGGCTACCACACGAGTCAGGCCGGGGAGATCGCCGTTATCGACAACAGGGTGGGAATGCAGAACGGCGCGGGATTGACATTTGTGGCACCGATTCGGAACATCGATGAATTGCACGATGCGAATTGGGGTGATCCCGTCGATCCCGAATTGTACGAATACACCGGAAGTTCCTTTCCGTATCCCGGGAAGGGTCCACAGGATCGATGGACAAGCAACGGATCGCAGTCGTGTTTTCCCTTTCCTCTTGGCGAAGAGGCGTACCTTGCAGCTCATTGCCCAAAGTCGTTTCTGAAGGACTCAACCTGGATGGATCGTCTGGGGATTTATTTCCTGACTTTCGGCGGCAGCCGTGAACTTCTGTTTTTCGACCCCGAGGGATCGTGTGAGAAACCGATATGCGTCCAACCCCGAGACATTCCTCCGGTGTTTTCGAGCACCGTGGATTACCGCGACAGCACCGGTATCTTTACGATGGCAAATGTCTATGAGGGAGAGGCTCTCAAGGGCGTTGCGCCTGGCACGATCAAACGTCTGCGAGTAGTGGGTCTTCACTATCGCCCCCGATTCAATATAGGAAAGAGTAGTCATTTCGGCCCGGTGAGTGATGCGAATAATGTTAATCCGATCTCAACCGCCAATTCGAGCTACGATGCAAAGATCATAGTGGGAGAAACGCCGGTACACGAGGACGGATCGGCGGCGTTTTTCGTGCCCGCCAGGCTCCCGGTGTACTTTCAAGCCCTGGATTCCGCCGGCCGGGCCGTTCAGACGATGCGAACCTGGGCGACACTGCAACCC
>CAZEMW010000209.1:0-6576 GCA_964513105.1 uncultured Fibrobacterota bacterium | reverse complement strand
GCCACGATACCCGCTGCGGGATTCGATGCGGCAAGTCGTATACCGTTACCGGTGGGAACAATGTTCAATTCTACTATGTGCAGTGCATCGGCAATCCCTGTGACACCTCGCTTGCCGTGAACTCCAACAATTTCAAGATATTCGGCGGCTCGTGGGAAGACAAAGTTGGTGTGGAGGGGGCAAACCCCTTTCTTCTTTTCCATACCCCCGAAGGGCTTGCGCCGAAGTTCAACATGTGGACCGAACCGATTATTGTTGACAAAGAAGTAATCCTGTCATACGGTGCATACAAAATAGACGGTACCGACGGCAATGTGTCTTCGCCGCCGGATGACCTTACTTTTCCCATCCCCCCCTCCCTGCCTTCAATGGAGCTGGGTACGATCCCCGAATCGATACTCGGCAAGCGATCAAAGAGCTGGGGGCGAGATCTGATTAACGCCGGTGCGGATCCGACGGGTCGGCGGTCTTCCAGTGCCGCATTTGAGCGCCTGATGCATCAGGGACTTGATGTTCTCGAGATCCCAAGCGGCATTTTTCTTCTTGATCGCCCAATCGTGGTCGACGGCGATGCGAACCCGAGAGCACTGGTTGGGGCGGGCCCCGAGGCCACCGAGCTTAGAGCAATGGGAGACTTCCCGGTCATTATCATCGACACCAGAAAAGGACTGGCGAAGGGTGCCGCGGAATTGAAAATCACCGAGGATTTTATCAACCAGACTTTCACCGGCTCAATTGGAATCGAAGTCAGTTATTACGGAAAACTCACGCCGGCGGGAACCGTTCGATCCTGCACTTTCCAATGCTCCGACTACGGTGTGTATGGTAAGAACAGAGTTGAATTCGACCAGGTTTTCTTCCAGGACTGTACGTTTGAGGGAGGAAACTATGGTGTGTACTACGCAAATAACATGGTAGATAAGCAAGGTTTTTTCGAATGCCTCTTCTCACAGCAGAACAAGGCCGGTGTTGCCGCTCCGAACAGTCACATGTTTGCCGGCTCATTTACCGCCTGTCGGTTTGAAAACATCAACGGGCGGGGTATCGAGATGGGATACGATCCGGGGTCGGGCTACACCCCGCACCAGTCGATGATCAATGAATGTGAATTTGTAGATTGCGGATCGGAAACCCAACCCTCGTTGTACTGGAGCTGGATGGAGTCTTCGGCCCTGATCGATGTGCGGGTGGAAATTAATTCAAAAACGGTACCGTTCGGCATACTCGGTACCGGTCAGATTATGGACCGATGCAGTGTGTTTGTAAACGGGGGACACGTGTCTCAGGCAGCTTTCGGCGTGCTTCACACCCGGATGGTTAAAAATTCGCGCCCCACGGGTAATATCCTTCGTGAATGCTGGTCGAACTCGGGAGGTATCACCTTTGTCACCGATGTCCCTTCGGCTGCGGTCCTGAGTCCGACCGCCGAGGGAAGAACGGCGGGGCGATACTATGGTGACCCGCCCGTATCAGTGGATAATCCGGATAAGCAGGAGTTCCCCTGGGGCGGTGATCTACAGTGGTGGCAGCATGAGGACCCCTCGACACTGTATCCATGGGCCTATCCCCACCTTCTATACCGTTGTACCTTTGGCGACGATACACGATTCAAAGACTACGTCCTCCTGAGAACCGACCGGAATGGAGAGATTCTACAGATGATCGGTCTTAATGGGACTGAAGTTTCCGTCGGGCCGAAAACCACCGGTCTCCGTCAAGCAGTAGCGAGGAAAAAAACAATCTACTACACGCTTCGTGGCCGTAGACTGGAAAATGCGGGGGTTTACCGGCGTCAACAAAGCCGAGCCGACGGCGTTATGATAGCCGTTGAGGAGGGAGTACCGGTTCGAAAACTCAGATTCCCCGTTAAATAAGTAGTGTTTGTCCAAAAACTCCCGTTCAGCTTCCCGAAGGTAACTCGGGACTCGATGAACGGGGGTTTTCGGACGGGAACCAACCAATTTTGGCCCAGGTTTCGCGGTCGAAAGCCGCTATCCCGAGCGGGGTCGAGGCGCCGTCCCGAGCGGAGTCGAGGGAGAGAGAGAGAGAGCAGTATGCGTAAGATATTGTGCGAGATTGGCTGAAAAAAAGCGCAGGGTATCCGGTGCGATACCTTGAGTCCCGCCCGGCGGGAGAAGTTAAGATCGTGCAACAGCTTACGCAGAATGCCGTGTGTCGGCTACGGAACCAGGGTTAGGTCGGAAGTCTAATCATCGCGTTGGACTGTTTGACGCATTGAGCCGACCGATGTCTTGCATTTGACCGTGGTACGGTTTGTTGTTATCATCGTTTGAACGCCTTGGGATTGGTCTTCGGAAAACCGCCTGCCGTTCACCAGATATGCCCGGCCGAGAGACAAGCTCGTCGTAACTCGGCGTTCCGCAATCATCCGGGTAGTCAGAGTCGTGGTGACCTTCAGAGAGTCCGCGGGACTATGAGACAGAAAATGATCCGAAGAGGACACCCTCCAGTACCAAACGCCTTCATCCAGTTCCATTTCGTAGGTAACACAAGTATCGTTCACGAATTTTATGTAGGAGCAACCAAAGTCGGGATTGTCGGCGATTTCTATGCCATACTCCTCGGCATCCTTGAAAGCGTGCCAACAGAAACGGGGAACAGATGTGTTCACGGGACTTCCGTCATACCGGATCAGTTGAACCTGTTCCCCGGTGTCCTCGGCTGTTATAACCGCGACGGATCCGAAACTGATAAGTAGAAGAAGAATCCTTTTCACGACTACTCCCCTTTTGCCGGACATTTATTCGGCTCGGCCGATACTGTAATATAACGCCTGAGGTCAAAGGATTCATGGTTTCAATAATACCCGCTTCCTGCAAGCCTGATGCTGCTGAGAGGCGGAAGCTGTTCCGGGGATTCCATGCCCACTCAGGAATTATTTCCCATGTTCCTGTCCGACCGACGTAAGTTACCTTCTATCAGCTACTTACAACCGGTGGAATATTACCTTCCTCTCGATGATCGGGAAGTTTTTCCCGATTCCTGCCGTGCCCTGGAATAGGGCCGATACGCGTAACTCATTTTTCGACAACAACTTAGGCTTACGGCACGCTGTTTGATTTGTCATATACCGCACACGAATGAATTTGCACTACCAAGGAGCTTGTCATGAAAAAGTTGGCCCAGATCGCCGCCGGATTGTTCGCCGTTGCCCTGTTCACCGGATGTCAGGTCACCGTTCTTCCCAATGAGCCGGATGTAGTCGTCATAGAAGAGCCATGCTATGACGGTTATTGGAGCGGAACGACTGCACAGGGGTACTCGTTTTCATTTTATGTGGAAGACGACTATGTGACCGACTTGTCTATTGAATACGAAGTCCCCTGTGGGGGGCTGTACAAGAAGAGCACGAGAGCCCTGGCGAAAAAAGGATGTTACGATTGTGCCGACCGGTGGCAGGTCGATGTTTCTACCGGGGAATTCTTTATTCGTTTTGAAGATTCCGACGGTTACGATCATGAGATCAGCGGGTATTTCAGTTCCACCTGGAATTCCTACGGTGAGCTTTCAGTATACTCCCCCTACTGCCGAACGACTCTGACCTCCACCTGGGACGCGTCCCGGGATTAACCCAATCAAACGTCTTACTTTCGTCCGACAACCGGACCTTTGCACGCAGTGCGGGGTCCGGTTTTCCTTTCCATATCTTTTTCTTCCGGCAGTACACTCACCGCACCGAAATACAGTTCCCCCCATCGCGTCCCGGTTCGATATACGGACTCCCCTTGGGGAATGGCAGGTGTATAACACTATACGGGACAAATCATTACACTGCCTGCCACGCTCAAGGTCCGCATTCGGCCGAGAATCACTTCATCACAGCGCACTTTACACGTCTTTCCTTGCCCTGTATAATAGAGTATTAGCCTCGCCGGCGGCTCTCTTTGTGGAGACGGCCCACTTTTGCGCAGCTTAAGGGTAGTCGCCTCCATGTACCTGCCGACCAAAGGATAACCGTTATCCCGGGACAACCAGGAATGTTCGGAATACCAAAGCGGGTTCTGCCGCGAAAACGAAACCGCAAGATGCACCGGCACGGGACCGTGCACCGTCCCGGAGGTACTTACATTTGTTCCCGGCGCTTGGGAAAAGGCCGGCCCATTGTCATGACCCTCGTGTTACTCGCAGGTCTCACCACGGGTGCTCGCGCACTCGTCACCTGGGACGGCGGCGGGGCGAACAAGAACTGGAGCACTCCCGAGAACTGGTCCGGTAATGCGCTCCCCACCAACACCGATTCGGTTGTTTTTGATGCCACGGCCCTGCCCTGTAGTCTGGATGTGACCGACACTATTGCAGGTATATCATTTTCTTCCGCGTACACGGGAGAATTCGACTGGGGTGTCGATACCCTGGTGGTTACCGGCGATGGCGATTTCCGTTCCGGCGGCACTATGACCGGTAGCGGATTCGTCGCATTTACCGGCACCGGCGCACAGGCTCTGTACCCGCATGAAACCGACACGATCGGGGCGATTCTTATCGGCGGAAGTGACACTGTAACAGTCACGGGAGATACGCTGAGGGCAAAGGACATACATGTTATGTCCGGTGTTCTGACATCGAGTGACGGTACTTCACGGGATATCGAGGCAATCGGGTTGTACATCACCGGTGGGAATCTCACGGCCAATGCCTCTACACTGCGGATCTCCGGCGATATTGATATCGACACCGTCGACAACCTTTTCACGGCGGGCTCATCAACCGTCCGCCTCACCGCCGACGGCCTGCTGAGAAACAAATGGGATACGAACGGGTTCAAATATCTTGTGCAGGAAAACGGCGTCACCACGACCCTGTCGGGAGATATCCGGATAAATGAAGGAGTATTCACTACCGGAGACAACACCAGCACAATCACCGACGACGGAAGTGGGTCTAAGTACGAAGTCGACCTGAACAAATCGGAGATCATATCCGAGGCCGGCTGGAGCCCGACTTCGTATACCTCAAACACTTCCACTCTTGAGGTAAACTTCCGGGGGGATACGTGCCGGGCACGGGGGGACTTCGGGAATGCGGCAATCGATTATGGGGGTGGCGGAGTAGTGGTCTTACAGACCGGCCATGTTGAAGCTCATTTCGCAACGTTCGACGGCGGATCGCCTCTCAATGAATGGCACATGAATGACTTCTCAATGGGAATAGACGTATGGGCGAATATCGGAGACGGCGATAGCGACCAGTACTCTCATTTGTATGCCGGAAACGGAACTTTGCAGGCCCAGTATCTCACGGTAACAGCCACCGACGACGGGGGAGACAACACGATCTTTGCCGATTCGGCCCATTTCGATATCTCAGGTAAGTGGGACATCGAACCCGGCAATTCTACTCACCTGGGCAACGCTACCGTGGATTTCAGCCCGAATGTCGATGTCTATCTAAATGGAACATCCCTCCCAAACGTGTTCTGCGATAATGCCGGCCTTATTAAAATTCACGATTCCATGCATGTCGCCGGAAACCTGACTCTCACTGAAGGCGGCTTTGAGTTCAACGGGAACAACCTTACGGTGGACGGAGATTTCACCCTTACCAACGGTGATATCACAACATTCGCGGAACTGGAAGGCAGAACAATTACCGTGGGCGGCAACGCATCTTTCGAGGGGCAAAACGGCAATCTACTGAACCTGGATCCTGCCTCCACCTGGTATCTGAATGTCGGTGGGACCCTTTCGGCAAAGTATGCGACCATAGCCAACAGCGACGCTTCGAGCGGCAGTCGCGGTATCGCCGGCGAAGGATGTGTAGACGGCACGGGCAATAGCAATTGGGCATTTGCCTCAGTCTGGGACGGCGGCGGGGCCGACAATAACTGGAGCACGCCGGAAAACTGGTCGGACGATGCGGTTCCTGCGAACGGTGCAATAGCCGTCTTCAATGAGACTTCGGTTGATCCCTGCAGCCTGGATATCACCGACACGATAGCCGAACTGCTTTTTACCTCGAGCTACACGGGAGAATTCGACTGGGGTGTCGATACCCTGGTGGTTACCGGCGATGGCGATTTCCGTTCCGGCGGCACTATGACCGGTAGCGGATTCGTCGCATTTACCGGCACCGGCGCACAGGCTCTGTACCCGCATGAAACCGATACCATCGGGGCAATTCTTATCGCCGGAAGTGATACCGTGACCATCACGGGAGATACACTCAGGACAAAAAACGTGCACGTAGCCGCGGGGATATTGACGACCAGCGACGGCGTGTCCCGCGATATCGAAGCCGGCGGACTGTATATCACCGGGGGAAACCTGACCGCCAATTCCTCTACCCTTCGCATCTCCGGTGATGTCGACATCGATACCGTCGACAACCTTTTTACCGCCGGCTCATCAACAGTCCGGCTCACCGCCGACGGCCTGCTGCGAAACAAGTGGGAGACGAACGGGTTCAAATATCTGGTGCAGGAGAACGGTGTCACCACGACCCTGTCGGGAGATGTCCGGATAAATGAAGGTGTCTTCACTACCGGAGACAACACCAGCACCATCACCGACGACGGAAGTGGGTCTAAGTACGAAGTCGACCTGAACAAATCGGAGA
>CAZEMW010000208.1:0-6577 GCA_964513105.1 uncultured Fibrobacterota bacterium | reverse complement strand
GCCGGTATGCGGTGGAATTATAGATGTATGATTGAAAACAAAGATCAGAACAAACGACTGAGCCCATCCGCAGTCCAGCGGGCTTTTACCTTGTCGTCCCGTGCTCAACTGGCGGTATTGCCCGATGGAACCAAGCCGGAGCCGCTGGGATCCGGGGTTGTCCGATCAATACTGGGTGAGGGTGGTGTTGCAATCGTTTACGACGTCTGGAACGAGCAGCTTGGGGTACCTCGCGCCGTAAAGGTTCTGAAACCGTCACATTCGCCCGAAGCGCTCAATCGCTTTCACACCGAAATGAAGATTATGGCGCAGTTGCGCCATCAGAATATTGTGGAAATCCATGCAGTAGGGAAATGGAATCACCTGCCCTATATCGAAATGGAGAAAATCGACGGTCTCGCACTCGATCGAATCGTTCGCCGTCGAGGTGCACTTCCGCTTGAAGCCTGCACGGCAATTGGGATCATGATCTCTCGGGCACTGGCCTATACCCACAACAGTACGTTCACGGTCGGGGAAAAAAAGTACCGGGGCATTCTGCATCGTGATCTGAAGCCGGCCAATGTTATGATAGCCGGAGACGGCGTGGTGAAATTGACCGATTTCGGTATTGCCCGGCCGGCCGAGATATCTCTCCACACAATGGAAGGGTATCTCGTGGGTTCGCTTCAGTACCTTGCTCCGGAGCAGCTTGAAGGGGACTCGTATGATGCCCGGGCGGACCTGTTCTCATTTGGGTGTGTGCTCTATGAGTTGGTTACCGGTTTTCGTGCCTTTCCCGAGACGAATGTTTCCCGTCTTGTGCCGCAGCGCACAAAAAATGCCTACAAAAGTCTTGCCGAATACAAAATCAAGATTCCCCCGAAGCTGCGGAAATTGATCACCGGATGCATGGAACTCGATCCGGCAAAGCGACCGTCATCGGCCGAAGAGGTGCTTGCGGAGCTTGAACGAATACACCGGAAACTCACTTCTCTTAGTCCGTCGGAAACGGCTCGTCTTTTCATGAAAGGCGATGAAGAGAAGCGGATCGTTGATTTTCGTCGACGAATTTGGCCGAAGATTGCTCGAATCGGAGCGGTCGCAGTCGGGGTTCTCGCGCTCGGTGTGGGAGTGTTTCAGGGATTGGACCGTCTGAGACGAGGCAACTCCTCCGCTGAATCGACAGTCGAGCAGCAGGCTCTGAATTCCATGAGTCCATCGGCGCCGAAGGAACCGGCGACCAAAGACCAGGCAGTGGAAGTGGTTCGGCGGGAGAAGGCGTTGCCGGTACCTGCCGATGCAGCCCCAGATCGTGCCTCGATCACTCACTTGGCGACAAAGGGGCCTTCCTCGGCAGAAACCGGGGTTTCAAAAGGCACTGTGGCCAAAGGTGTGCACAAGTCGGTCGAACAGCAATCAAGTGGCACCGGTGCCGCGAAATCGGTGGAAGCTGCTGTGCCGGAAAAGAGTAAGTCGCTCCGGGAGACGACGAAACTTTCATTGCTTGATCGACTGTCACAGAAACACGGCATAAGCGATCCTCTCCTGATCATGGGGCGCGAGATTTCGGCCGGTAATTACCAACCGGCTCTTGAGATCTATAACGAACTCTCGCCGGCGCGTGCACAGGGAGCCCAGGCGCTCATATTCAAACTTCGGGCGCTCGAAGGGGCTCGTCGAGAGCGGGATATCGGAGCACTTGTTGGGTCTCACAATGTAGAGGACAGCGAGTTCCAGATGGCCAAAGCACGGCATTTCATTCGTAATGGACGGTACGAAGAGGCTTTGACCACGCTCAAACGCGCCGAATCACTCCCTGCATCGTATGCGGATAAGGACGATCTGATCAAAAATGTGGTATACTATAGAGCTGAATGCCTGAGTGGGTTGTTCCAGAACAGTCAGACAAAAAGCTCAAAGGAAGCCGCATTGCAGAGCTGGTATGACGTTAAGTACGCATACAGAAATAACCAGAATCACCGGTTTTTCAAGAAAGCCAATGAGAACATTCGGTCAATATGGGCAACCGAAGTAAACTGAATTTCACGGTCGTACACCTTCTTGTCACCGTATCCACTCTTTTCGGTGCGGACCACGTCTCCACGGAAAAGGGCATGGCGGATACTCTCGCCGGTGAGCTTCCTTCGCGCGTGGAAAATCTGGGTCGTCCTTACCTTGTTTTGTCGGATATTTCGGTCCGACCCGGAGAAACCGTGGTACTCGAGGCCGGCACGGTTTTTCTTTTCAAGAATTTCACCGGACTGCAGATCCACGGCGTGCTCAAGGCCGAAGGCACGGAAGAAAACCCCGTTGTGTTTACTTCGGAAAACGATACCAACCACTCTCCTCTTTCCACCATGCCCGCGGCGCCCTACGACTGGAACGGGATTACGGTGTTTGAGAATGCGGTCGGGACCAGTTTCGAAAACTGTCGCGTGGGATTCTCGCTGTACGGGATTAACGCACTGACCGATCAGATAATTATTCGTGACTGCCGATTTCGCCAAAATGGACGATCGGATTATGCAGTGAACGGAGAGTCTGTTGATGTCGGCTCGGGTGCATATACCAATGAACTCGGTGCCATGCCTGCTCCCGAACTCGCAGAGCTGTTTGGAGCCGAAGTGATGCAAAAGGCAAAGCCGAGCACAATAGCCTTGCGTGTCGGGAGTGCGGTTGTCGGTCTGGCCGGCATCGGAGTGGGTGTGTACAAAACATTCGATTACCGAAACTCACGTCAGGAATACGACTATCTCACCGACGACAAAAACCAACCCACGCTAAAACATCAGGACGACATAATAGAGCGAACCGACGCCGCATTGGATCGTCGAAACCAGGATCTATTATTCATGCTTTTGGGGTATGGTGGTGGTGCACTAGGCCTTTTCGGCTTCTCCATTAGTTTTACTTTCTGACAGCATCGGCCGTCTTTATCACAAAACGTAATGTGACGGAATAGATTCAGCCACAACACCGGTTTTCTAACGCAATAACCGGTATTCGGGAAAAGTTACAGGGGATTGTGATATGAGAAACGGAGCATGGTGTCCAATTCAGACATTCGCCGTCCTGCTGTTGAGCCTCGGCGTTCTTACCTGCACCGAGGAAAGCAACCCGTACGATGTTCCCGATGCGGCGGAAATTGTGTGGGGCGACGAGGTACCCATCGACGGTGCTTCGATACCATTCTTCACCACTACCACAATTAACGGCAAGATACTTCTATCCGAACACGTGAATCGGTTGACCGTTGTAACTCCGGGCAACATGGCGGAGCCGTCGGACACCCTGGAATTCGACGGGGCGACCCGTGGTTGGCCGACTTTTTCATTCAGGGCGTCCTTCGCCGATACCGGTGCGAAGATGATTACGGCAACGGGGCTCCTCAGCAATGGAGATTCGATACGTGCCGATCGACTTGTGTATGTCCACTCACCACTCAATCCCCGGGATATCGATGCCGGGATTGGCTCCCTGGTTGAGTTGAGAACCGATCCTGTCGGCGACGACGTTACCTATGTCTGGGACCTGTATTTTACAAATGAGATCTTGTCAAAGAAGTCGGGCACAAACGTGGTTAAGTACACCATCCGATCACCGGCCCCCGATTCCGGCGTGCTCTATGTCCAGGCACCGGAACATGAGCGACGATCCATCGGAGCATCATTTCTAATTACGGCAAGAGATTTGACTCCGCCGGAGATAACGCTGATTGAAGCCGAGCTTTCTCCCACCAAAGATACCGTGTTTCTGAGCCGGGACCGCAAAACCATCAGATTTGAGGTAACGGACAACAAAGAACTGAGCGTCGCAGATGTACAGGTTAACGGTGTTGATGTGCCCTGTTCCTCGGGTGTATGTTCCTATACTCTGAACTTTGAAACAACGGTAGTAAAGGATCGGAATATCACCATCACGGCTGCTGATTTCGCGGGTAATACTTCCGAAATGGCGCTTGTCGTTCGGTATGACCCCTCGCAGGGAGCTGAACCATACATCGACCTGGGAACCAAACTCGACGAGCAGTCCCGGTATACAACTACCAACGATACGGTGAATCTGTACGGGGAAATCCAAAATGCATCGGGAACCTGGGGGTTGCGGGTGACCCGGAATGCTGTTGTGGATACCGTACTTTCAGTTACCTCGGGCACTCCGTTCGATTTCTATCGTCCCGTACTCAGCGATACTGTTGAATTTCTACTCGCACTCTATCCGGACACCACGGCCCGCGGGAATCCGATTACAACAAAGCGGTTTATCGCGATCAAGAGTGCCGTAGACGAAACGCCTCCGGACATCGAAGGCTTCTATGTCGGTACTACTCTCATCGGCAATACCTATACTACATCCGATTCGGTAATCACCTTGCGGGTTCAGGTGAAGGATCAGAATTCCGGTGTTAAGACTGTCTACATACAAAGTAAGAAAGTCCAGGATGAGGGAGATGGGTTTTATTCCGCTCAGGTACCTCTCAGCCATATTCCGAACGGGAACACTATACATGTAATTGCTGAAAACACTTATGATTCCACAACCACCGAGAGCAGGACTATCTACTACAATAATCCTCCGGAGGTTACCTTCAGGCCGGCGGATATCGCATACGTCGGCAGGATCGTAGTCGATACGTTTGACATTATCGATCCGGACGGTGATGCGCTTACCGTGACCGCTGAGCGGAGGTTTTCCGATTTGGTTGAACAGATCGAAATAAGCCCGGGGCTCGACAGGCTGGTCCGGTGGACCCCGAGCACCACCGGTGATTACGAGTACAGCATAACCGTGGAAGACAATTATGATGATGGAAAACCCGAGGTTTTTCGTTCGGGAGGTCGTGTGTATGAGGCCCCCGCGGATACGAACGACCCCGTCGATTCGACGAAATTTGCGATAGCTTACGATTTTCCGGATACGCTTACCGCCGGCCTGGACAGCTTGTTCTTCATAGCTCGTACTACTCCCCCTTTCCAGAGTACAAAGAATTCGCTCGTTGCTCTGCTGCGGACGAGTGCCGGTCAAGCTATCGATACGTTGGACATTACAGATGATACTCTGGTGAATTGGAAGCCGTTGAGCACTGATACGGGAGAACATGAGTTGTATCTTAAGGTAATCACGGCAGGTTCAGGTGTCACCGACTCTCTTGTACGTGGTCTCACGGTTATTCCCAGGGCGACCGTAGCGTTCTCCGGTTCACTCGGAGAAGTCGCGGAATCCGACAATACGTACAATATCGGCATTACCATGAACCGCCCCGTAGCCGTCCCCGTCACCGTTTCGGTAACTACCGGAGGGGGGAACGCAAACCGGGGGGCCGACTACACTATTGCCGATACTTCCGGTACGTTCGCTTCGGGGCAAACGCAACTGAATATTCCGATAACAATTATTGACGATCAAACCCGGGAAAACGAAGAAGAGTACATTGTATTTCAGTTGCTTGGCCCCTCTTCGCAGGTTGATTACTCCTCCAGTCAATACACACTGTACATAAAGGATAATGATACCGGGTCCACTGCAATCGAGCAGCCCAAAGTGTTTTTTACCGGGAATCCTCAACGGGTGAGAGAAACCGAAACCACGATTCACGTGGGGATTGCTCTTTCGAAAGCTCCCCACGAGCCGGTGGAGGTGGGGATTGGTACCGGCGGAACGGCCGTTCTGTCGGAAGATTATTCTTTGTCGTCAAACTCCGTCCGATTTGAGATCGGGGATTCGCTCGAGGAGGTCCGGGTTGCCGTTCTTGTCGACGGCGTTTGTGAGAAGTCTTCCGAGTATATCTCGCTGGTGCTGGAGAATCCAAGCGGAGCCGAGTTCGGGTCTGTAACCGAATTCCGCATTGAAATCGATCCTAATGAGCAGAGCCTGTGCAGCAAAAATGCAGTGGTTGTTTCCGGGAATTGCGGGGGTAGGTATAAGAAGGAATGCGAGAATACCGATATCCGCCTAATCGATACGCTCGAAGCGCATGGGTATGTTGTTACGCAGGTTTTTGAGGGAGAATTCATGGGGGCGGGCGATCCGGCATTGACAAACAGTGGAGTCGTCTTTGTGTCCCAATCGGTTCGGCAGCAGAAGATAGTCGAGAAACTGAAAGGTGTAGCCAAACCCGTAGTGTGCGCCACCGGTCTGAATGACTATTCGGTTTTGGGACTCGCACAAAACGCGACGGGTTCTTCGGAGAAGGAATTCCTTACTATACAGCCAAACAATGTCATCCGAAATGATTTGAGCGCAGCTCGGGAGGCCCGGATTCTCAGCGGAATTCAGCCCGTTCCATGGGCAATTCCCGCAGCATCGGCGACAATCGTGGCAACGCTGCAAGGTGAGCCCGACCATGCCGCGATTTTTCTGTACGATCCCGGCGTGACTTTGGCCGACGGCACAAAAGCCGCATCGGCTCGGGCGGGCTTTCCGATGATTGAGTTTGAAAAAAGCGTGCCGGAATACGAAGCCGAATGGTGGAATCTACTCATAGAAGTACTCGACTGGGCCGCGTCCAAACTCGTGTAATGAACGTCCACGGGCGGCGTTCACAGAGAAGGCCGAAGTGTGCCTGTCGCTTTTACACATCTGACGCTGCCGACGA
>CAZEMW010000207.1:4130-6581 GCA_964513105.1 uncultured Fibrobacterota bacterium | reverse complement strand
TTCGGCCCAGGCTAATCGGGTAGGAACGAATGAGGTGCGGTCCTGATCGGATCTCAAGTACGTAATGTTTTTTGTCAATAAGTATGAAACATTTCTCCGGTGGACGCGCGGGGGGGCGCCGGGGTACAAGAGTCGTTGCTATTGAGCAGCGATATGCGGTCTTCGATCCGACCGGAACGGCATGAAGGTAATAGTAGTAGCGTACTCCCGGGGCAATGATAGTGTCGCGAATCGCGCCGGAGAACGAATCCGTGGCGAGTTTGTACGCCGTGACGGGGTAAGCAGAGAGATCTATCGCCGGCATATCGTTGAAATCGAAGGATGAACGATAAAGCGTAACGGTCTCCAGAAGTGTGTCGTTTTCGATTCCATACACAATTTCTGCCGCACCGACGGAATCGGGGGAGACGTGTACGAACGTTTGTTGCCGAGGCGACGGCGTCTCTGAGGTTCTCTTTTCACATCCGGGCAAAACGATGAGTAGTACCAAGAGAACCTCTAATGGGTAGGTGAGAATCTGGTTTTTCATAGTCTGAGCCATAACTACTCACGATAGATTACGCACACGGCTCGATCACTTCCATTCATTGCGAAAACCGGCGGAATCAGCCGCTCACCCCTGAGATACTCGAACAACTGCCCCTGGTTGCGAACGGGCGTTCAGCTCCCGGCGGCTCTGCACGAATGAAGCCACCGCTGGTCAGAGTCAGGAACAAAACCATTTCTCGGTTTCCGCCGGCTCTCGGATTCTTGATTTTCAATCACCGAGTGTAGAGATGTACCCCCCCCCTTTTCAACCTGAATTGGGGATTCACCCTGAAAGCCCTTATCAAAAATCGAATATGTACCCCTGAGAATCAACTACTCGGGGTCGAGTTTCTATAGGTAACAGCACTTCATATCACATAAACACGCTGCATTTTGCTTCGCAAAAAGCACAAAAAATCAAAATAATGCAAAAACACTCGAACTATTGCATTCTTTCTGCTCGATTTTGTATATATAGGTGCGGGAAAGATGTATATTCTATGGTCTTCCGGACTGAATGGGCCGGGATATCTGGGCTCGTTCTCGATAACGACCGCTTCATGTGCAGCCGTAACAGTGTGAACGAACAAAACTAAAAACGCGCAAAATCATACAGGAGACAGTTTTCATGGCCACTCCGATAGCAATGCCTCGACAAGGGCAATCTGTGGAAAGTTGCGTCATTCTCGAGTGGAATAAGAAAAAAGGAGATACCGTCGCCGAGGGTGATGTCCTCTTTTCTTACGAGACCGATAAGGCTTCTTTTGAGTTTGAATCTCCGGTCTCGGGAACGTTGCTCGAGATTTTCCGTGAGACGGACGAAGATGTGCCCGTTCTGGAGAATGTTGCCGTAGTCGGCGAACCCGGGGAGAACGTCGATGAATTTCGTCCTTCAGGCGCTCCCGCTCAGGCCGAAACCGCCGCACCGGCTCAACAACCGGCTCCGGCACCCGAGCCCTCGGCCGCCGCACCTGAACCGGCCGCCGCTCAAACGCCGCCTCCCCGGCCGGCACCGCCGGCGGCGGAAATCACGGGGGTCTCTCCCAGAGCACGCAATCTGGCGTCGCGCAAAGGAGTGGATCTTGCCGCAACCACTCCGACCGGACCAAAGGGAAGGATAATCGAGCGGGACGTTCAGGCAGTGCTCGATAAGGGACCGCAGTTTACCAGAACCGCGCACGCGAAAGCCGGGGCCGAAGGGCTTTCCGCTCCCACGGGAGGAACCGGTATCGGCGGTCGTGTACGCTCGGCTGATCTGACCGCTGCTCCGCAACCGTCGACGGCACCGGCAACGCCTGCAGCCGGCGGTGAAGTCCCGGATACGTACAATGACATTAAGCTGACCAACATGCGGAAGATCATTGCCGATCGGATGCATCAGTCGCTGCAGCAGACCGCCCAGCTTACCATGAACTCAAGCGCCCGCGCGGACGGCCTGGCCGCCTATCGGGCGCAGGTAAAGAAATCCGGCGAAGCGCTTGGTCTGGCAAATATCACCATAACCGATCTCGTTGCGTTTGCCGTGACACGAGTGCTGCCGCAGTTCCCCGAAGTGAACGGGACATTCGATGGAAAGACGCTTCGACAATACGATCATGTTCACCTGGCGCTTGCCGTGGATACACCGCGCGGCCTTATGGTACCAGTCGTTCGATTTGCGGATCTGTTGACTCTCAACGAACTGGCCAAGGCTATGAAGCTCATGGCGCAGCAGTGTATGGAAGGCTCGATCAATCCCGATTACCTGCAGGGTGGAACGATTACGTTGTCCAACCTTGGAGCCTTTGGTATCGAGAGCTTCACTCCGGTCCTCAATTCTCCGCAGGTGGCACTGATCGGTGTGAATACGATTACTCCGAAGCCCGCACCGGCACCGGACGGCGGTTATGAAATCGTACCCCATATCGGCCTGTCTCTTACCAT
>CAZEMW010000207.1:0-4120 GCA_964513105.1 uncultured Fibrobacterota bacterium | reverse complement strand
CGCGTTTTGTAAAAGCTTTGGTTAAGGCGATAGAAAACATCACCTTGACACTTTCACTGTAAGGAGAATATATGTACGATTTGATAGTACTCGGCGGCGGCCCGGGGGGATACTATGCCGGGGAACGAGCCGGCGCCAAAGGACTCAGTACCGTGGTGGTGGAAAAACGAAACCTGGGCGGCGTATGCCTTAATGAAGGCTGTATTCCTTCGAAAACAATTCTGCATAGCGCGAAGTTGTATTCACATGCCCGGCATTCCGAAGCATATGGAGTGAAAAGCGAAAACGTGACGTTCGACCTCGCCACGGTGATGAAACGCAAAGACAAAATCATTGATATGCTTCGAAAGGGAATTGCCTCAACGCTCAAAAAAAACAAGGTAACGGTAGAAAGCGGAGAAGGCAAAATACTGCCCAAAGAAGGAGAAACCTTTCGAGTACAGGTCGGAGAAAAGGTACTTGAGGGAAAACGTCTCCTTATCTGCACCGGCTCCGAAGCGATCCGACCGCCTATCCCCGGCGCCGATCAGGAATTCGTTCTTACCAACAGAGAAATCCTCTCGATTGACCATATTCCCGAGAAATTGGTGGTTATCGGTGGGGGAGTTATCGGACTCGAACTGGCAACGTTTTTCGCCGAGGTCGGCTCGGAAGTCAAAGTGGTTGAGATGCTGCCCACAATCGGTGGTCCGATCGATCCCGAAATCAGCAATATTCTCATGAAAGAAATGGAGAAACGCGGCGTCACGTTTCACCTCGAGGCCAAGGTCACCGGTATTGGCGACAGGAACGTCACATTCGAAGCCGGTGGGAAATCGGAGACCGTTCCGGCGAACAGCGTTCTCTTGAGTGTTGGACGGCGGGCGGTTACCAAGGGTATTGGGCTGGAGAATCTCAATGTGCTGGTCGAACGCGGAGCGATTGTCACCGACGAACGCGGGCGCACGAACGTGAGTGGTGTCTGGGCCTCCGGAGATGTAAACGGCAAAGTGATGCTTGCACATACCGCCTATCGTGAAACCGATGTATGCCTCAGCGATATGACCGGCGGAGGCCAACGTATGCGGTATCACACGATTCCCTCGGTGATCTACACGCATCCGGAAGTGGCTATTGTCGGATACACCGAGGACCAGGCCAAGGAGCGGGGGTACGATGCCGTCACCGGCAAGCTTCCGATGAATTTCAACGGACGATATCTCGCCGAGAATGAAGGCGATCGGGGAGTCTGCAAGGTCGTGGTGGATCGCAAGTACGGAACGCTTCTAGGGGTGCACATAATCGGGGCCAAGTGCTCTGAGATGATCTACGGTGCCGCGGCATTGATCGAAGATGAGATGCGTGTTCAGGATATTGAGGAGATCGTATTTCCACATCCCACGGTCTCGGAGATAATCAAGGATACGCTTCTCCATATGAAGCTTTAAAGGTGTTTCGAACGAATAATTTCATGCGCGGGAAGCAAACTAATCACGTGTGCCGACCGGAATCGCTCGGTGCGACCAAAGAGGAGTGACATACATGCCGAAGTCAGTTTTTGTTGATCCGAAGGAAGTCCGGAAACCTTCGACGATAAAGTTCAAGGATATTCCGGTAAACCAATACAAGAAAACCGTTGCGGACGAGTCCAAGAAGTTCAAAAAGGATGAGCTTCTCGGGATTTTCCGAGATATGGTCGTAATCCGTGAATTCGAGACCATGCTCAACCTGATCAAGACCACAGGGCAATACAAGGGACTGGAATACAACCACCCCGGTCCCGCTCACTTGTCAATCGGTCAGGAAGCTTCGTCGGTCGGTCAGGCATACGATATGGGACCCGAGGATTTCATTTTCGGCTCTCATCGAAGTCACGGGGAAATCCTGGCCAAGGGACTCAGCGCGATTCGCAAGATCAGCGACTCGGATCTCGAGAAGATTATGGGTTCCTATTTCGACGGTCGCATTCTGCGTATCGTCGAAAAGGACAGCAAGGGTTCGGCAAAAGAACTGGCCGACCGGTTTCTGGTTTACGGTGCGCTGGCCGAAATTTTTGCTCGCGAAACCGGATTCAACAAAGGACTGGGCGGATCGATGCACGCCTTTTTCACCCCGTTCGGTATTTATCCCAATAATGCTATTGTGGGTGGTTCGGCCGATATCTCTGTCGGCGCCGCGCTCTACAAACGGTGTAATTCGAAATCCGGAATCGTTGTGTGCAACATCGGTGACGGGGCACTGGGATGTGGGCCGGTATGGGAAGCACTCTGTCTGGCCACGATGGATCAGTACAAAAGCCTTTGGGAAGGCGAACACCAGGGCGGCCTACCCCTGATTTTCAACTTCATGAACAACCATTACGGCATGGGCGGACAGACCGGCGGTGAGACAATGGGGTATCAGTTCCTCGCACGGCTCGGCGCGGGCGTCAATCCCGACCAGATGCATGCGGAACGAATCGACGGATACAACCCGCTGGCGGTCATTGATGGATTCCGCAGGAAACGGAAACTGCTCGAACAGAAAAAAGGTCCGGTTCTCATGGATACCGTTACCTACCGCTATTCGGGCCACTCACCCTCTGATGCGTCATCGTATCGAGAAAAAGAAGAAATAGCTGCCTGGGAAGCACAGGATTCAATCGTCGCGTTTGGAAGGGAACTGACCGACAGTAAGATCTGTACCGAAGCCGATCTTGAAGCGGTCAATGAAGAGGTCGGAAAACTTATCTATCGCTCGATGCAATTGGCTATCGATGAAAAGACCTCGCCGCATATGAATGCGGTGGGAGACGTGAACGCGATCGGCGGAGTGATGTTCTCCAACGGGCATGTTGAGAAAATGGAGAATCGCGAACCCGAAGTTCTGATGCCGAAAGAGGAAAACCCTCGGGTCAAGCAGATTGCGCGTCGAAGCCGGAAAGGCGTGGATGAAAACGGAAAAGCATTGGCAAAAGGTAAAGCAGTGCAGTTCCGCGATGCTATTTTCGAAGCGGTTCTGGACGGGTTTTACACCGATCCGACACTTATCGCCTACGGTGAAGAAAACCGTGACTGGGGTGGTGCGTTTGCGGTATATCGAGGACTGACCGAAGCGCTGCCGTATCACCGGTTGTTCAACAGTCCTATTTCCGAAGGCGCCATCTGCGGATCCGCAACCGGCTATGCGCTGTGCGGCGGACGGGTGATTGCCGAACTTATGTACTGTGATTTCCTCGGGCGTGCGGGCGACGAAGTATTCAACCAGCTCTCGAAATGGCAGGCAATGAGCGCGGGCCAACTGAAAGCGCCCGCGATTATTCGTGTGTCGGTCGGATCGAAATACGGCGCTCAGCACTCGCAGGACTGGACAAGTCTGGTCGCCCATGTCCCGGGACTGAAGGTCTGCTTCCCGGCAACGCCCTATGATGCAAAAGGCCTGATGAACGCCGCGCTGCGGGGAACCGACCCGGTTATCTTCTTTGAATCGCAACGAACCTACGATATCGGGGAACTGTTCAATCCCGAAGGGGTACCGGAAGGTTTTTACGAAATCCCTATCGGCGAGCCCGACATCAAGCGTGCCGGTAAGGACGTTACGATTATCACTATCGGTGCGACTCTGTACACTGCTGTAAAGGCGGCCGATACGCTTAAGGAAAAGTACGGAATGGAAGCCGAGCTGGTCGATATCCGTTCCTTGGTACCGCTCAACTACGAACCGATTATCGAATCGGTGAAAAAGACCGGGCGGGTGGTTCTGGCCTCCGATGCGTGTCAGCGGGGATCGTATCTCAACGATATTGCGCAGAACATCTCGGAACTTGCGTTTGATTACCTCGACGCGCCTCCGGCGGTTGTGGGTTCCCGCAACTGGATCACCCCCGCCCACGAGCTTGAGAGCGCATTCTTCCCCCAACCGCACTGGATTATCGATACGATCCACGAGCGGATTGTACCGCTTCAGGGCCATACCCCGAAATGCAATTTCGGGGATCTCGAGAAACTGCGCTTGAGCCGTCAGGGAATCTGAGGCAAAAGACTCGGACTCGGATTCGGATTCGGTATCGAATTCGAATCCGAGCATCCATTCCGTATTACCGGCAGATCTCCCTTCATCCCCAACCCGTTCTCCCGATCGGTGAGAATGGGTTATACCATTG
>CAZEMW010000206.1:3258-6585 GCA_964513105.1 uncultured Fibrobacterota bacterium | reverse complement strand
GAATAAGTGTGCGTCGGGAACGGGAGAATTCTTCAAGCAGCAGATACGGCGCATGGGCCTGGGGCTTGAAGAAGCCGTTGAACTGGCACTTGAAGGGACACCGCACAAGATTGCCGGTCGGTGCAGTGTTTTCTGTAAGAGTGACTGTACTCATGCTCTCAACAAGGGGGAACCGAAGCAGAATGTTGTTGCCGGGCTTTGTCGCATGATGGCCGACAAGATAGATGAACTGGTCAAAGACATGCCGAGCGACAGTCTTGCCGTGATCGGGGGAGGATCCAGGAATGCGGCGCTGATGGCCGCACTCGGGGAGCGCCACGCGCGTGTGGTGGCTCCGTCGTATGGAGATACGTTTGAGGCGTTCGGCGCGGCGTTGTGGGCGGTTGAAAACGAATGCGCACCACTGCCGGAGTCGGAATCCGACATCGCGGCTCCGGCGACTTCGTCGTTCGGGTTTCATCCCCGTCTGGCTGATGCCGTCGATCTGGTGGATTTCCACGATTCGCGTCGTGGTACACCGCACCCGGGCGACAAATGCATTCTCGGCCTCGATGCCGGCTCAACGACGACGAAAGCGGTACTGATCCGCACGCACGACGATGCGATACTTGCTTCATGTTATCTGCGGACCAATGGAGACCCGGTACGGGCCGCACGAGAGTGCTATGACGCGGTACGGACTCAGCTCGGAGGTGTTTCGGTATCGGTGATCGGGCTGGGCGTAACCGGTTCGGGACGGCAGATCACGGGACTCCACGGCCTTACCGAATCGGTGATCAACGAGATTATTGCGCATGCGACCGCGGCCGCACATTTCGATGCCGATGTCGACACCATTTTTGAGATCGGGGGACAGGACGCGAAATACACCTATCTTGCAGGGGGCGTGCCTGCAGACTATGCGATGAATGAGGCGTGCAGTGCGGGAACGGGTTCGTTTCTGGAGGAATCCGCCTGGGAATCGCTGGGCATACCTACCGAGCTTATCGGCGATCGGGCTCTTGCCGCCGACCACCCGCCGAATTTTACCGACCAGTGTGCGGCTTTCATTTCGAGTGATATCAAACGAGCGGGGCAGGAGGGGATTGAGAGCGAGGATATTCTCGCCGGCCTGGTGTATTCGATCTGCTTGAATTATGTAAACCGGGTCAAGGGGGCTCGCCGGGTCGGAAAACGCATATTTATGCAGGGCGGAGTGTGCTATAACCGTGCGGTGCCGGTGGCCATGGCGTCACTTCTTAAAACTAAAATCGTTGTGCCGCCCGATCCCGGCCTGATGGGGGCGTTTGGCGTGGCGCTTGAGACGAAACGTCGGATAGAATCCGGAGAGGTCGAGCCCGGCAGTTTTGATCTTGACACACTGGTTGCACGAGACGCTACCCGTGAGGGATCGTTTACCTGTGCGGGCGGGAAAGAGAAGTGCGATCGCAAGTGTGAGATATCCCGTATTCGTATCGGTGGATCGATTTACCCGTTCGGCGGTATCTGCGACCGATATTACAACCAGCGTCTGAACAAATCGATTCCAACCGAAGAATTCGACCTGGTTGAGGTGCGCCGCCGACTTATGTTCGACGATTATGGGCCTTCCCATGTCACCCGTGATCCTTCATTGCCTGAACGACCGGAAACGGTGGGAATTAATCTTTCGTTTCTCTCTCAGAGTCATTATCCGCTTTTTTCGAGTTTTTTCGAGCGGCTCGGGTTCAAGGTCTCCATGGCCGACGAAATCGATACGGTGGGATACTCACGCTCCGAAGCGGCATTCTGTCTACCGGCACATATCGCGCACGGTGGGTTTTGCCGACTTCTGGCGATGCGTTGCACCTATCTGTTTCTGCCGCAGATTATGCAGGTTCCGGTTCCCAATGTACCCACCTATTCCCGATTATGCCCGTTTGTACAGGGGGAGCCGTACTACATGAAAACAACGTTTCGTTCGGAGATCAAGCAGTCGGGAAGTGAGATCCTCAGCCCGGTACTCAAAATGCAGCATGATTATGAAGGCGGCGGTGAAGAGATGGTGAAAGTTGCCGTCGGCATGGGAGTGTCTGAAAAGAGCGCGCGTGAAGCCTATTCGTATGCCTGTGAAAAGCAGCGTGCATTTGAGCGTGAACTTCTGCGGGTCGGGAGAAAGGCTCTTTACAACTTGGACCGCACGCCGGACCGGTTCGGCATTGTCTTATTTGGAAGGCCCTATAATGCGTTTGCGAAAGAAGCGAATATGGGAGTGCCGCACAAAGTGGCGTCACGCGGCATCACGATTATCCCACACGACATGATCCCCGCCGAGGAACAGCCGGTCGATAAGAAAATGTTCTGGGCCATGGGGCAGAAGATCATGAAAACGGCTCGTGTGGTACAGAAACGGAAAAACCTTTTCGGGGTCTATGTGACCAATTTCTCCTGCGGGCCGGATTCCTTTTTACTCGGCTATTTTCGCGATTTGATGCAAAGCAAGCCGTCGTTGACACTGGAACTCGATCAGCATACGGCGGATGCCGGGATCGATACCCGTATCGAGGCGGCTCTGGATATTATGCGAAGTTACCATGCGGGAGAACGAGGGGCCGAGCAAGAACCGTTATTTGCGCCCGCAAAGGTAATCACCGATCCTCGACCAACGGTGATATCCTCGACGGGGGAGAGATATGTCCTTACCGACCCGCAGGTCGAAGTGGTACTTCCTTCAATGGGGTATTACGGTACGACCGCTCTGGCGGCGGTTTTGCGAGGGATTGGGGTCAATGCCCGGGCTCTTCCTGTTGCCGACGAAACCGTTCTGCAGGAAGGACGGAAAAATGCAACGTGTAAGGAATGTCTACCATATCTGATCACAACGGGATCTTTCCTGACCTATCTGCAGAATCGAAAAGATCCCGGCAAGGTTACATTGTGCTTTCTTGCTACCGGAGGCGGCCCGTGCCGTCTGGGCCAATACTGTCGAGCGTTTGATTCAGTCATTCGTAAACACGAAATCCCAAATGCCGCGGTGTTCGCTATGACCGATGAAAACGGATACGGCGGAATGGGCACCGCATCTTTGCTGAAAGCGTATCAGGGTGTCGTGGTCTCGGATGTCTTTGGAGATATTCGAAGCATGTTGACCGTAACGGCCGTTGACCCGCAACAGGCGCTGTCGGAACTGAACGAATGCTGGAACGAAGTTCTGGACTACTTTGAAGGACGGCTTTCAGTTCGTTTTACCTTGTTGCTTCAGTGGATTGCCCGGCGCCTCAGTCGCATTCCTCTGAAGCGAGACCCCCATGATGTACCGGTCGTATCGCTGGTGGGCGAGATTTTCGTGCGGCGTGACGAATTCGCGCG
>CAZEMW010000206.1:0-3248 GCA_964513105.1 uncultured Fibrobacterota bacterium | reverse complement strand
GATTTATGGTTCGGGTAGCCCCGGTTGCGGAATACATGTGCTACAGTAATTATGTGGTGAACAACGGGCTTGGAGAACGGAAATTCGGCTTTGGGGAAAGCATGAAAATGAAACTCCGGGAACGTGTACAGGAATGGTGGGAGCGTCGGATCAAGGACACAATGGCCCTCTCTGGGGTGTACAAGAGCGAGATGATCGATGTCGGCACCACAATTTCCGGAGTAAAGCATTTGTTGAATGAGAATTTCAGGGGAGAGTGCATCCTGACTGTCGGATTGGCCATGCGGGAGATTCTGGAGGACTCGAGCGGCGTGATATCGATCGGTCCGTTCGGGTGTATGTATTCGCGAATGGCTGAAGCGATGCTCAATAAAGAGATGACCGTGGAAGGAAAGAAACGGATGCCCGATAAAGGCAAACTCGCCGCTCAGTTTGGGGATGTCGGGACTTTGCCCTTTTTGTCCCTTGAGTCCGATGGAGGTGCGTTTCCGCAACTGGTTGAAGCAAAACTCGAAGCATTTGTGCTTCAGGCCCGACGAGTACATGAACGGCTGGAATCCGAAGAGCGTCATGCACCCGAGAAGACGGAACGTTCTCTACTGACTCTTCTGGGGGCCGGTCTTCGGAGAGGATAGAGTCCGGACTTCCCTGCAATGGGCTGCACGTAGCCATTGTTTTTTTTCGGTGCCGTCTTAGTCAAGCGACCGGCTATGCCTGCACTCTGCTACCGTTTCCGGCTCACTCCGGGTTTGAGATTCCCGTATTCGTCGAATCCGATTCGAATACCGAGCACAAGGTTTATGGCGGAGGTGATTGTGGCCGAAGTCAGAATGCAGATCATTATGGCAATCTGATACTTTATCGCGACAAGCGGGAAAGATCCCCCGAGTATCTGGCCGGTCATCATGCCCGGCAGCGAAACGATTCCCATAGTGGTCATTGTGGTAAGCGTCGGCGTGAGTGCGGCCTGAAGCGCTTTGCGAAGAAATGGAACCACGGCCTCGTATCGGGTGGCACCAAGAGACAGGTATGTCCTCCACTCCAGCGGATTGTCACGCACCCCCGAAAAGAATCGTTCCAAAACTATTATATTCGCCCGAAGGCAGTTTCCGAGAACCATTCCGGACACGGGAATGACATACCGGGCATCGTAAATCGGAGTCGGACGAATGGCAAGTCCGATGAAGATGGAGGTTACAAAAGCGGTTCCCAGAAGAATAGAGAAAAAGGAACCGGGAAAGAACATCTTCTGACTGATCGAGGCGCCTTTGAGGGTGTGCCAATTGGCTACGGCGATCATTATAAGGACCCAGCCAACATTGACAAAAACATTGTTAAGCTCAAAGATGTAACCCAGATAGAGTCCCACCAGCACGAGCTGAACAGTCATCCTGACCGTGCCGATCAGCAGGGTTTTTATGCGGCCGATCGAAAAGACAAGGAACGCCCCAATCGGTATAAGCAGAAGTGCATAGACAATGGCCATGCCGAAAATCGAAATATCGGTTGTCATATTTTGCTCTTTCGCTCGATGGACTGAATCGTTCCGCGGGCGATATGGAATACGCCGGTGCAGTTGGAAAGCCAGGTCGGGTCGTGTGCTACCGAAAGGATGGTATATTCGGGCTGAAACAGTACGTTTCGTACTCGGTTCGCCGACTCTGCATCGAGTGCCGAAGTGACTTCGTCGATAAGAAACATGCTTTTTCGGAGCAGAATAGCGCGTGCAAGCGCAATTCGCTGCTTTTCTCCGCCCGAGAGGGCGCCCGTGTTCTGTTCGAGGATACTTTCGTTCAGGCCAAACTGCTCAAGAATCCCTGTCATTTGTTTTCTGGTGGGTTTTATTCTGCGATGCCGCTTGAAAGTGAACGGCAGAAGAAGAGCTTCCTCAACGATGTCGGCTCCCAGGACCGGTTCCTGGAACACAAAGGCCACATTCTCACGTATTTGTGAAATTGTGCGGGGCTCCATTGGGATACCGTCGAAGTAGATGGTACCGGAGGTGGGGGGAACGAACCCCATGGCGGCGTGAAGGATAGTCGATTTCCCCGCACCCGACGGTCCGGTGAGAGCTATATGTTCGCCGGAGGCCAGAGAGAACTCGATTTTGTGAATTATGGTTCTATCTTCCCGTACAACGTCGACATTCTTGAACCTCAGTATATCGGTTGCCATTACCGGTCGGTCGACTCCTTCCTGCGCAAAAAAACAGGTGCCTCCAACAGGCACTAAGTATACGTCGTGCTGAGTGCTGCCGCAATTCAGAGGCTTCAGCATAGTGTTGGAAAAAAGAGTCTATCAGCACCATTTTCAATGACTTCCTGTCGTTTGTGGACGCAATCCAGAACAGGATTGTTGAACTTTTGCTTTTTGCCCCATATAATAGATATAATCGCCTGCAGTCATTCGGAATGTTTCAAGGAGCCTCGCCGGTGTATCAGTGGTTCATATCGAAAGGCGGGGATCGCCCCCCGCGCGAAGGTCCGGTATTTGAGACGGACGGTCATCCTCGATCAGCCTGCCTTCCGATATCCGGATACCGTTGTGATTTCATTGGACAATCCCCGTTGACAACGCTTGCCCGGGTGATCCTGCTACTCCTGGTTCCGGCAGCCACCGTTTTTTCGGCAACATCCTCCTGGAATGGAGCCGGGGGAGACAATAACTGGAGCAATGCGGCAAACTGGTCGGCCGGCGTGCCGGATACGACCGATACCGCCGTTTTCGACCTTGCCGCCCCGAGGTGTGTGCTTGATGCGTCTACGGCGGTCGGGGGAATACAGTTTACCACAACCTTTCAAGATACGTTCGATTTCTCCGGAAATATTCTGAGTGTTCATTTATCCGCGGATTTCGATTATGCGGAACGAATTGCCGCCGCTCCGGGATCTCGCGTGATCTGTACCACCGCAACGATGAGTGTTCTTCACCTGCCGCGAAACGACACGCTTCCGACTCTCTATCTGCGTGACGTGACCTTGGATGTAGAAGGAGATCGATCTTCCTCATACGACGCGTACTCATATGGCGACAGTTTGATTCAAGATAATGCGCATCCAACTTTTTTCGGCGAAAATATCGAGTTCAGCTATGTTCAGGTTACCTCCGGAACCTGGGAGACTTCGGAAAGACACATGAATATCATCATTCATGGCGCGGGAGAGGATTTCGGTGGAATCACCGGAATCAACTTGAAAGATGGTGCAACGGAATACAATTTTTCGGGAGACGGTCTTCAGGAGTTCACG
>CAZEMW010000205.1:0-6597 GCA_964513105.1 uncultured Fibrobacterota bacterium | reverse complement strand
ACCGAGAGGTGTTTTCGGTAATCTCGGAGGTCAAGCGTCTGCATGTCGACATCGTCGAGCAGAATTCTTCCTCGATTCGGTCTTCTGAACCCTATTACCAGATTCATAAGCGATGTCTTTCCCGAACCCGATTCTCCTACCAGTGCCACGGCCTCTCCGGCGTTTACCTCAAATGTGAAATCCTCCACCGCGGGTGAATGACCTTTTTCATAGGTAAGGGTCACCCCTTCAAAAGAAAAAGATCCGGTGACGGAAGGAACGCCTTTTTTCCCGCGGTTATGCTCAATGTCCGGGCATTCGATAATCTCTCCGATTGAGTGTATCGATTCGAATCCACGCGCAAGAATCGGGTATATATTCAGAATTGCGCTTACCGCTCCTACTATCATCATGAAAAAGCCCTGGTACATGACCACATCGCCGACCGGTATCATTCCCCGGTAGGCCATAACCCCCGTTACCATCAGGCAGGAAAGATGGAATGACTGGAACGAAACCCACGAAGAAGAAGCAAACAGTGCGTTGATTACGTCGAGGCGAATGCCGCTTTTTCGGACACGCTGGAGCTGTGAATCCGTCTTTTCGATCTCCAGTTTCTCGGCACCGTGCGCCCGGGTGACGGGGATCATTTCGATCATTTCGGATACCCGCGCCGACATGACCTCCACTTCACTTCGATACTCGGCGTTACGGTTCCGGATTCTTCCGCGAAAGCTTCGGATGAGAACGACGGCTATCGGAACGGTAACGGCATAGAACACCGCAACCCACGGTTCCCGACTGATCGTTACGGAGAACGCGATCCCCACACTGAAAAACGCCGGCAGAACCGAACCGAACATCTGCTTTGTGAGCATCTCGAGGGATTCTACATCACGCAGCACTTTGGCATGCAGCCGCCCCGATTGGTAGTCATTGTGGAATGCGATCGAGAGCTGTTGAAGACGGCGTACCAGCGTCTCGCGCAGGCGTGTCGCCATATTCCGTTCGGCAATGCTCGAGAAGCGAGTGAACAGCATGTGGGTGGGGATGTTCTGCGCGATCAGAACTATCATTACAATGGCATATCCGTACAAATCGCTGAGTGGACGTTCACCGGCCGAGGTCAGAACATTGATTATCTCGGCTGTGATGATTGGAAAAACCCAGACCGGAGAATGCTTCACGACGAAGAACAGGGCCGCCAACAGAAGTCGTCGCTCTTCACCCCGGAAAAGTGCCCGGAGCGTTCTGGCGGGTTTTGTGCGGGAGTAGGAGTTTTCCAGTCTGTCCTTATGGTCTTTCATTGGGGGACCTCGTTACCTTCGGGGATCTTTCGTGTTGGAGAAGAATATAGCACAGTGCTCGTGTCGATATGGAATTATTCCGGCGAGCCGGCCGGCCCTGCTCCCTTCCTGTTACCATCAATCGACGCAAACCCTTTTTGTTCTCTCGCGGCCCCTCTCCGGGACATCGGACTATAGGGGCCCCGGATTCTGCGTTTGCACCGTCCGATAGGTTAGAGATTTCTTACAGGAAAAGTAGGCCTGACTTGTGCGCAAGGTTAACGTGGGGCGGCGCCGATGATAACTCACTTTGAGGTATGTCCCTTTGATTTATCTCAAGCGCGGGAGCGGCATGGCAGGCATCGGGTTCGTTGCGACAGAGGCCCCGTCCGCGGTTCGCTCATCTCACGTTCGTCCGAGGATGCAATGTTCAGTACCTGTGAATCGGCTTGAAGGTGCCGGCACGGCACAGATTGTTCATGCCTCTATGGAAAAACGTCATTATGCCGAGCATCTTTTGCACGTGTCCCCGGTGGTCACTTGAATAATACCTGCAACCCCATGGCCTGTTCATGCGAGAAATCGGGCATGCGTTTTCTGCTCCACAGGTGAAACAGGGGATACACCAGTCCGGCCAGGCGGATGATTAGAATGCGGTCGATCAGGCGGTAGTGGGGGTGGGAGCGAAGGCTGAGTTTGAACAGGCCTTTAATCAACCATTTCTTGAAACGAACGGGAGAGAAATCATAGACCACATGGAAGCCGTGGGGATAGTCACGTCGGTACGCCTCAACCGCAGAAATTATTCGTCTGGTAATCTTTGGATCCCATTTCCCAAGGTAATACTCCCGCGAAAGCGCTACAATCTTGAAGGTTGCATACTGGTAGTCGAACGGCCTGGGGTCGAGGCCCGCTTTCACGGCAAATTTTTTCATACGGCGGATCTTGTGCAGGGCCCGGTAACCGTCCTGGATGGCCTCGGTACGTTCATGAACAAACCGTCGAATAATCTTTCGCAGCGTATGGTTGATAAGAATAGTGTCCCAGAATATCCAGAGCAACGGAGGAACCCGGGTGCGCCTGAAATACATTCGTCGTTGTGAGAATTCGGGAATGTACCATAATTCCTTGACGACGCGGTCTGAAAGCCGAAGAAGCACCAGCAGAGCCTCGACATCGGTGTCGGGAAGATAGCGCAGGGCGAAATCCTTGACTGCCTGCTCGGCCGAAGAGCCGTTTTTGAAGATACGAAGAGTGACAAAAGTGTTTATTTCGTTCCAGAGGGAGGAGTCCCTGAGAAACGTGAGGCCGGTAAAATGGGACCAGCCACCGGTCTGACACCACACGGATATGCCGACAACATTTTCACAGGTTGACAGGTAGCGAGCATATCGCTCGTAGTCGTGACCGACAAACGACGGGAATTCTCCGAACCCTTCATATTCTCTTCGGCTCTGCAGCTCCATGATTTGCCGGACGGGGGAGTCAAAGAAAAGGGGATTCATATTCAAATACCGAAAGAAGTCTGTCTCTCCGTATTTGTGAGAAACAATCAGATTGTCGCTGTAAATCCTCCCGAAAACCTCATCGAACGTTTTGCGATTCCACATGAGGTCCCCGACGGGAAACGCCCCCAGTGTCCAGGTACGTACGATAAGGGTCTTGTCGTATTTCTCGAATGTCGGCAACACTCGTTTAAGAAATCGTCTACACTGCCCGGGAGTATGTATGACCAGCCTGCTCTTAAACGTCCCCGTTACGTCGACACCGTCGGATTCACCAAGGCGAATGATAACACCGCTTATATCTGAGAACCGCCGAAAAACTGATCGTACCGAAGCGGAAAACAATCGAAGTGCTCCATTGCGTCTTCCCGATACGTGTCGATCAATGTGTTCGTTGAAATACATGATATCCGAGGTGAAAAAAACCTGAAGACTGAGGGAACGTGCTTTCTCGATGATGCGATCATAGAATCGTTGGTAGAACTCGATTCTGGTCCTGAGTTCGGAAGGGTAGAACTCATAATCGACGGCGTGCGCAAGATCGTCAAGCGCTATGGCGGTGTACCCGATTTCCGACACGGTCCGAAGGTAGGTCTCGAACGCGTCTTCGACCTTGGCAAACTTAGCCGGATCGGGCTCATTGTAGGTTTCCAGACGCTCAAACGGTGCTTTGGACCAGTTTGTTTCTTTGTCCCCGGGGACAACCACCGCAAAGGGTGCGGTCGTATCGATGAGATAGAGCTTATCGCTCATATGGCTCCGGTGCCGCCCCCGAGGGGCGGAAGGTCAAAGGTCTAAAATCGAAGGATGAAGAGAGAAACCGCACCCGGCCGGTACGGTGCTGAGACCTTCTCTGCTTTGGGCAAACGGGTCTTCGTGCCAAGACTCAGTCGCCCAACCCAACCCCGCCTCACAAGAGACTTCCCGCCAGGTCTGCCAGTTCGGAGCGTTCGCCCTTCTCCAGATTTATGTGCGCATAAATCTGCTGTCCCTGCATTTTTTCTATCAGATGACTCAGTCCGTTTGACTGACTGTCGAGATAGGGATGGTCGATCTGGAAAATGTCTCCGGTGAAAATCACTTTTGATCCTTCTCCCGCTCTGGTGATAATCGTCTTTATCTCGTGCGGCGTGAGGTTCTGAGCCTCGTCGACAATAAAGAATATCTTCACCAGGCTCCGGCCACGGATGTATGAGAGCGGCGAAATGACCAATTTTTCATTGTCAAGTAGCTCACGAATTTTTTTGTTCTTGGGATCGGAATCCGTGTACTGACTCTGGATCACACCGAGATTGTCATACAACGGCTGCATGTACGGGTCGAGTTTCGACTGGATGTCGCCGGGAAGGAATCCGATATCACGATTACTGAGGGGGACGATGGGACGGGCCATGTAAATCTGTCGATAGTCCTTTCGACAGGCCAGTCCGGCAACCAGGGCTAGAAGCGTTTTCCCTGTACCGGCTTTACCGGAGATTGTAACCAGCTTGATCTTCGGGTCCAGGAGAGCGTCGAGCGCAAATGCCTGTTCGGCATTACGGGGGGTGATTCCGTACACCTTGACTTTATCGATGCGGGTCAGAGTCTGAACATCCGCGTTATAGCGAGCGAGCGCAGATTTCTTGCCGTTTTTCAGTATCGCATACTCGTTGGGACGGAATACGTCTTTCACCGTCACCTCGGCGGAGTCGATTTCGAAGGGAGCACCGTAGAGTTGGTCGATTACCGACGAGGCTATGCCCGTTTCGCAGCGGAACCCCCGATACAGGCTTGCCGGGTTCTTCACATGGTCTGTGGTGTAGTCCTGGGAAAGAAGCCCCACCGATTTGGCTTTCATCCGAAGACTGACGTCTTTGGTCACCAGAATCACCTGCTTGTTTTTTCTTTCCTGGAACAGATGGTAGGCAATATTCAGAATGTGGTGATCGGCCTTGTTTATTCTGAAATTTCTTTGGAGGGATTCATGGAAGGGCGGCTCCAGGGCCACGGTTATCTTTCCCCGGTTTTCTCCGAGCGGGAACCCCTCACTGAATAGCCGGTCTCCAACCAACGAGTCAAAAGTTCTCATGAACTGACGGGCATGATAGCTGAGTGTACCACTTCCTTTCTTGAAATTGTCAAGTTCCTCCAGTACCGTAATGGGAATGACAATATCGTGCTCCTCGAACTGGTGTATGCATGAACTGTCGTGCAGTATTACATTCGTGTCCAGAACGAAAATCTTCTCTTTGGTTTTGGGCATCAATACCATCCCCGCGGTTTATGGTTATGGAGGTACTCCGATAGTGGTTTTCTTTAACAATATACGTGTCGGAACGGATTGGTCGGGTGAATGCGGGACACCGGATAGGTTGTCCCGGTGATACGCCCGGCCGGGTTGTGAGAAGGGGACCGAATTGGTGATGCATAACGACGATCAGGCCTTGATCTTGTTGCGTGGCGTGGTTCCGGTGCGGTATTCCTTCGGCGCGGATTCCTCAATGGTACGCCGTGACCCGAACAGGTCCGACAATGCGTCGTCCCAGGCATACTGGGTTCGCGCCATTTCACATGTGCGGTACCGCATCTCCAGGAGCCTTTCAGGGTAGTTTCGGGAAAGCGAAATCATATACCGAATCTTTCGAACCCAGGAGGCGGAATCGCCGGCGGGAATCACAAATCCGGTCTCTGAATCGACAACTATTTCCTTGGGGCCTCCGCAATCGGTCACCAGTGCCGGCAATCCACATGCCTGTGCCTCGAGAACGACCATTCCGAACGTGTCGGTGGTACTGGGAAAGAGGAACAGGTCGGCGGCCGAATAGATCCCTGGAAGCTCATTCCTGTCCAGACGGCCGAGGAAACAGACTCGCTCACGCGATCCGAATCGATTGTGGTATTCCTCGTATTGCGGGCCGTCTCCACAGAGTACCAGATTGACCTCGGGGCAGTCTTTGAGAATCTCTTCGTGGAGTGTAAACAGAAAGTCTACATTTTTTTCTTTGCTGATGCGGCCGGCATAGAGCAAGTTGTATCCCTTTGGGATGCCTCGTCGAGTGGTCAGGGTGTCTCTGGAATCGGGTCGAGGATAAAACGTTGAGGAATCAACGGCACGCCGAAATATTCGGAGTTTCGTGCGGTCGTACCCCCGGGCTTCGAGTATGGATTTGTATTCATGAGTCGGCACTCGCACCGTATCGCACCACGAATAGAACCATCGTACCGCTTCGCCGACGAATCCGGCAACTGCCTGGTCTTCGAGAATGGTTGAAGCATACATTGTAAAATCGGTATGATAGATCCCGCGACAAGGCAGGTGGAGCAGTTTCGCGACCAGAATACCCAGAGCGCCGACCGGGCCCGGTGTAGACACAATGATTTCGTCGGGACGCGAATCGTAGACAAGTTTGAGAGAATTGAGAAGAGACGGGATTCGAAGCGCAAAGGTCTTGAAAAAGGAAGCCGAGTACTCGCCGATAGTTGGAAGCTCAAGAACGTTCGGGGGTAACTGGTCGCGACGATCCGGATCGACACAACTCACAATCTGCAAATCGATTGATCTTTCGCCGCAGAGGCGCCCGATCTTCTGTATGGTTTCCGAAACGCCGTTCAGATCCGACAACGTGTCGGTGAACCAGAGACATCGGCTGCGGTTCGGCCAGGCATGTACCCCAAAACGCTGCTCCACCTCCTGGAGAAGCTTTCGTGAGTCATGAAGCACGTTCATCGAGGTGAACAACGGAAATGACATAAAGAGTGTCGGAACCATACCGGAGATGTTTCGAACGACACCGGGGAGGTTCCCCGCCGAAAGATGCTTCTTAATGCCGGTCAGGGACTCTTTCAGG
>CAZEMW010000204.1:0-6634 GCA_964513105.1 uncultured Fibrobacterota bacterium | reverse complement strand
TGGGGCGGTTGTCGAGCAATCCGTATTTCTGCATTTCAGGGAGATGCTTATGTGAAAGGTCCAGGTTTTTGGGGCGGCAGCAGATCTCGTCTCCTTTTCCGCCGGCCTGGTATTCTTCAATCATCTTGCGGCCGCCTCCGCTGTATCCTGTAACGGAGTGGGCGGTCACCGGATAGTCGGAAGGCACAATACCGGTGCGTACAAGGGGATGCATGCAGGCGACAAATCCTGTCGCATAGCATCCGGGGACACTCACCCTGGATGCCCTCGCGATCAATTCCTGTTGTTGTAAATTCCACTCCGGGAAACCGTAGGTCCAGCCGAGGGCTGTTCGATGTGCCGAACTGCCGTCGAGAACACGGACATGAGGATTATTCACCATCGATGCTGCTTTTTGGGCTTCGTAATCAGGAAGGCAAAGAATCAGGAAGTCCACCGAGTTGGCAAGTTCCTTACGCGCCGATGCGTTTTTTCTCTTCTCGGAGTCGATTTCCACAACTTCGATATCGTCTCGATGTTGCAGTCTCTCATGAATTTTCAGTCCGGTCGTCCCATGTTGGCCGTCAATGAACACCGTCTTCTTCATTCGTCCCCACCTATTTCCTTTCGAGTCTCAGCCCTCTTTCAAGAAGCTGCTCGGCTTCAGCCAACCTCTTCAGACGGGTTTCCTCTTTTTTGGCAGACTGAATCCAGCCTACGTATCGCTTTTGGTACGACGGCGCCATCTTTGAGAAATTCTTCCACGCCGTTTTGTTTTCCCTCAAACGCTTCTCAAGTTGGGGATCGAGTTCAAGTGTTTTTGTTTTCGCCTTTTTTGAATCCAGCACCCCGTCGCCGATTCTGGATAAACCGTGCTTAGTCATCCTTTTCGTACGAATCAATTCCTTTGCGATTCCGATATTCCTGATCGACCACTTGTAAATGTCGGAACGGGGAGTGAATTTACGTACGTACTTCTCATCGTCGATCCGTTTGACTATGCTGTCGATCCATCCGTAACAGAGCGCTTCTTCAAGGGCCTCTCCGTAGGTAAGGGGCCTCTTGTCCTTACCTTTGCGGAAGAGTAGCCACACAATACGTCGTGTATCATGATTATAGGACAACCATTTCCGCCACTCATTCTTCGTTTCGACCTCAATAATGTCCGTTGTGTTCATTTTCATGATCCTCAATCAGAGGTATGCGGATAAATACCGGGAGCACGGTTGAATGGCCCGGGGCGACAGGAGTATGTGCTATCGGCTGATGTCCGGTAGATACAGCAAACCCATGAATACCAGAAGACCGATGATCGGTACCAGTCTCCCCAGCATCTGCATTCGAACAAAGCTTTCTTCGGGATGGATTTTCTTAATTTTTTTGTAAACGAATATGTTGGTGCCGATCGCGTATGCGAAAATCAGCAGGATGTAAACCGCAGAAAGGAAAGCACTTGTTATACCTGCCTGCACAATGACAATGTAGTATATCGCAAGTAGTCCAATAATGGGAACCAAAGAGAATTTCCTCAGCCCCGCAAATGCCTCCATAATCCGTCCCTTTTCTTCCGTAGTCAGCTGCTTGTATGACTTCTCGGAAAAATACCTGCCAAAAAACACTGCACCAAGAAGGACCAGAAATGCTATCCAGGTAATGTTGTTCATCTCATCGTTTCTCTTTCAGGGAATAGATCAAATCACCACCGATCCACCGTCCGCGAGTGATTTCCGGACTCTCTCCGATTCCAATTCAGCTTTGATTGCCCCGCAGCCGGATTTTGATTCAATAATGAAGGGCAAAGGTGAGGTCGTACGTGTCGTCGATTCTGACTACCCGTGGATCTTCAACGGTTCCCTCGGGATATCCCAACTGCTCGGGATCGAACACCGGAAGCTCCTCAACGAGCTGAAAATCGATACCGGTCGTGCTTTCAAAGAGGCTCAACCGGCATTTCTGCGGCTGAAGACCACTGCATGCCCGTTCGAACATGTCGCGGGTGAGCAGTCGTGGTCAGCTCGTACGGGGGAACGTTTTATTTTACCGAATCCCGTGTTCCGCTCCGATGCTCAAGCATCCACGAACTTTTTCAGAAAATACCACCTGCAACGAGGGGATGCGAAAGTTGGTACCGGAGTTTGGTCGTTTCGGGAATCCAGCGGACTTGGAGATCTAATGGCGACGCTCACCGAACATATACAAGAATTTTTGTCGCGGACGGTGCCCGGCCTCTACGCCCGTTTTCTGCCAACAGGAGAGATTCCGCGCATTCTCGCGGGGTATCGAACCTTTCCCGGTACCTGGGGAGCTTGTCTCGATTTGCTCGCATCACTGCATGCATTCGGAATGACCGAAATCAATGGGCGACCCATTGAAGATTTGGCGGCAGGGGTTTTGAAATCCGTTCAGGGGCGAGAATGCAAAAGCTGGTGGTCCTATTTCCTCATAAAGGGAATTCAGGCTTTCGGTCCCTTGTGGGATGTGAATCCGCTAATCGCTCGGCTGTCGTCCGATGAACGCCGTTTCTTGCGTGAAGCCGTCAACACTTCGGCCATTGTCGATATTGCCAATGAACGCCTGATCGGACATCCGAACAATTACTGGCTGGTTGTAGCTCTTTGCGAAAAGGCCCGAGTTGAGGCCGGTATCCAGGACGATAAGACGTTTTATGAACTGGCGGTGCGGAAAACCTGCGAGGTCTTTCTGGAAACCGAAGAAGGTTTTCTGGACGATGATCACGAAAGACGTGGGCGATACGACATGTATCTCTATCATCTCCACTCCATAGAGCCGTTGTTCCCTCAGTTCCCCGCCGAAAAGACGGCACGAGCCGTTGAACGGATTCGTGAGCTGTACCTGGCAACAACTCACCCAAACGGCTCGGGCATTCAGTGGGGCCGATCAAATGGCGCGGCCGGCATATCCGAGGTGCTTCGCGTCGGAACGTTTCTTCTGCGTTATCCTCATGAGGCGTCGCGAGAAGCGATCTATCAACACCTGGCGACCACGATTCAATCCGCAACGACTGACTGGTGGGCCGAGGATGCTCTTTGTGCGCATCGGTATCGCTCACCACACTGGTATATGGGACCGGGGCGTATTCTGGAACGCAGTATGCTGTTTCTGACGGCATTGGCGCGAACCGGTATTGAGCTGAACCGGCTACCGCAACACCAGATGAGCGGGCAGGTCGGACGGCTGAGCAGCCGTGCATACCCGGAACAGGATACCTGGATTCCTTTTGATACACAAGGCGCCGGTGTCTGGAGTGTTCGCAAAGGCCGACTGGCCTCTCAACTACCGCTGGTGGAGGGATATACTTCCGACTATGTCGCAGCACCGGTGTATGCGGGATTGTTCGAGCAGGTAGTCGATAAGGGGATGCCGTGTGGGGTTCCGGTGGTCGATTTTGGTCGGACGCGATATCTTCCGCTTCACCATCCGGTTGATGTCGAGAAGGGGAGCGGGTATTTAAAATGGACGACTCCCTCATGGACCAATTGTATTGATTGGGATTGGTGGAAAGGGGCCGAGGATAGAAACGGACGGCGTTCGGTAGAGGCTCGGATTGACGGGGAATCGCTCAATGTCGAGGAGTACTGGGAGTTTGATGAAATCCCGACGGGACTTGGTATCTGGTTTGCCGAATCCGTGACCCCGCTGATGGTCGATTGGATTCGGTGTTCTTCTCCGTTTGTCCCTGCAACCATCGAAGTTTCGGGCATGAAAGACTGGCGAAGCCATTTTCATGAAATAAAGGCGGTGCATCAGATAGACATCGAGCCTTCGGAGACGGTTATTTTGAGCTAACGCCTCACCCCCGGGAAAAGAGCAGTGGCGTGCTCCGGGCGGCAAAGCGCTTTGGCCCTCAATTCGAAAAATCTATCTTCTCTTATTCATTATTTGTCCACAGAGGTTCAGTTCCGATTGATTCCGGTGGGCGGTATTCTCGATCTTCTGATCCCGTCACTGCGGAACGTATTCTGAATTTTCGGATTACAGGAGTAGCATATGGAAATACGAGAAATGAAAATAGACGATCTCGCCCCGGTGTATCACTTAGGGGAGAGGCTGTTCACTTCGGAACGGCACTCAAACTTGTACCGGACCTGGAGTGAATCGGAAGTGACGTCCATGTTTCTGTCGGCGCCGCAGCTTTCGCTGGTGGCCGAGGAAGACGGACGACTGGCCGGGTTTCTTCTGGGGTCGATCATCCAGAAACCCCGGACCGCCTGGAATTACGGTCACCTCGTATGGCTGGGGGTCGATCCTTCCCAGCAGCGGAGTGGGGTCGGCAAGAAGCTTTACGAGTACTTTAAAGATATAATGACGGAAGAGGGCATACGCATTCTGATTGTCGATACGCAAGCCGACAACGAAAAGGCACTGGCTTTTTTCAGGCGGCAGGGGTTTGCTCAGGCAACCGAACATGTGTACCTCTCTCTCAACATCGAGAGTGTGGGGCGTGACAAGGACGACATGAAAGGAAGCAATATTGCACTATGAGCAATGAATCTGCACCGATTGATACCGACCGTCTGGAGCAGCTTACCCAGGACTTGATCGATATCTACAGCCCGAGTGGAAAAGAGCGCGAGGCTCTTCGGTTTCTGGACAAATACCTCATGCGACACGGACTCCCGATCCAGCGGGTTGCCGTCGAGGCGGATCGGTACAATGTGGTGATTCCCGGTGACGGAGAGGAGCCGCAGGTACTGTTTGTCGGCCATATCGACACGGTTTCGGCATTCGATCTGGAGAACTACTCGTACACGCGTGAGGAGGATACGGTATACGGCCTTGGGGCGACCGATATGAAAGGAGCCTGCGCGGCAATGATCGAGGCGTTCATCGCGTTTACCCGAAAACACGGACGAGTACCGCCGGCTACACTCGCCCTCGTAGTCGGTGAGGAAGAAACCGGCGACGGCGCGGCGGCACTGGTGAATGAACACCGTGCGCCCTGGGCGGTTGTCGGAGAACCGACCGGTATGGTGCCCTGTCTGGGACATTACGGGTATGTCGAGCTTGCACTGAAAAGTGCCGGAGTTCGGGCCCACGCGTCAATGGCGCAGGCCGAGCACAATGCGGTTAACGTAATGCTCAAGAGTCTTTTGGATATCACCGGGTACGTACAAAAAACCTATCCTACGGCAATTTACAACATTCGGGATGTTAACAGTTCCGAAGCCGGATTCGCTGTTCCCGATCGCTGCACGGCTTCAATCGATATCCATCTGCCACCCGATGCGCCGGTTGGGACGGTCCTGGTCGCACTCGAAGAACGACTGTTGGAACTTCGGAAGTCATCCGAGAGAATTGAGTGCGATTTCAGTACCGTTGACGGAGGATATGAGTTGCCCGAACGTGGCTTTCTACCCGAGATACTTCAGGAGGTATTTTCATCCATGGGGCGACCGTGGAAAACCAGCCACTTTCGAAGTCATTCGGATGCCAACCAACTCTGGTCGGCCGGAATCAAGCCGATAGTTCTTGGTCCGGGAAGCCTTGCCCAGGCCCATACCGAGCACGAATCGGTTTCTTTTTCTCAGTTAGTTGATGCGGCCGGGGTGTATTATCGCCTTCTGGAAGCGTTTGAAAATGAAAAAAACGACGTGTAGAAACCCGAAAATGAGTGCGGGGCTCTATGAGTAGTTCTCTGGTGAATGAATTTGTTACTGCACTGACTCGTCGGCAGGCATTCAGTCTCACGGCGACGATCGGGCTTATCATCGTTTCGGCGCTGCTCACCTGGCTTGTCATCCATCGGTATGAGCGAAGAGCACGGGAGCGTCTTCAGAAACGGCCAGGATACGCCCCGGTGCCGACCAGCTCCCCGGTGTCGCATCCGTTGCGAAAAGCAAAGGAAAAGGCGCTGGAGAGTATCCGGTTTCGTTTTTCAATTATGCGGCATGCCGTGGTGGTTGTTCTTGCCACCGTCTTGGCGGTACTGATAGTTGTGCTGCTGGCCGGCACCATTCCCGCCGCCGTCATTTCTACGTCGCTTGCCGCCGCGGGTATTATCCTGGGTATCGCGGCACGACCGATGCTCGAGAATTTCGTGTCGGGTATCATGATGACGTTTTCCGGATCGGTAAACGTCGGGGACACTGTTATCATCGATGAGCGATATGGGACGGTAGAGGATATCACCCTTACCCACACTGTTGTCAAATTGTGGAACTGGTGGCGGCATGTTTTCCCCAACTCGTTGCTTATGTCGAAAGACTTTGTCAATTTAACCCTGTACGATTCCTACCAATGGTGTTATGTAGAGTTCTGGGTCTCACACGAATCCGATTTGGATCGTGTGCGAAGTGAGGCGGTTGGTATTGCCAAGCACCACCCGAAGAATGCCGGCTACGAATCCCCTCGGTTCTGGGTGATGGAAATGGGGAAGGAGGGGGTCCGCTGCTGGATTGCGGCCTGGGCGGACAACCCGAGCGCGGCCTGGGACCTGTCCAACGGAATACGGACCGAGCTGACCACCAGATTGTCAAAGTTGAAGATCTATCCTCACCGGTTCAACCTCGGCCTCGATCGGCCGCAGGAAAGTCGAGAAAAATCCGGCCTGCCGATGGACATCTAGTGTGGCGACCGACGATTGCCAAGAATTAATACGGGCGCTTTTCGCCCCCATTTTCGTTGCTCGTCGGTT
>CAZEMW010000203.1:3636-6644 GCA_964513105.1 uncultured Fibrobacterota bacterium | reverse complement strand
GCTTGCCGAAGTGAGCGAAGCCGAAATGCCGAGGTATCCGGCTATGCCGGCTTAGGTTGAAATATACGTGATCACTGAACGAAGCACTCGAAGCCTTCTTTGGAGGATATTGAGAGTAACAGGTATGTTTGATGCTTGCTTCCGGGAATGGAATAAAGACCCTTTCTGAACTCGACTTTGCTTCCGGTTTCCGGGGCTTTCCGGCGGTCGTCGGTTGACCACAAAGGAGAGGTTGCATCTTAGCATGTATGTTGCCGAGTTAAAACTTCCAAACCATGCCGCAGCATACCAGATCTCAGATTTGGAGCCCATGTCTCGAAATGACCCTCGCGAGAAAACGCCTCCCGTGGATCCGGGGTAAACGGGCCCCCCGACGGTTCACAAATCTACCTACCCCGGTATCCGCGCTCGGCGTCATATAAGAGTCAAGCGCCATCCTCGAAAACTGGATGCTCCAACCGATAAGATAGAATTTTTCCAGCAATTTCAAGTTTTCGTTTTCTTGTTTTCGTTTAAGCCCTTATATTGGCGAGTTAATGGAAAACTATCCCAAACCCAATGGCATTGCTGTTATTTTTGCTGATCGCATCTCCAGATCCAGGCCGGAGATGCAATGGACACGGCGGGCCGTCATTGCACCAGGTCTGCGGCTGCCAATCTCATTTCCCCCCTGCCGGAGGCGAACGCGTGAGAAGAGGAAATGTACCCACCGTGCCGACAACCTTTGCTGTTGTCGCAATTCTGTGCCTCCTGAAGTGCACAACACCTGTTGACAACCCTTACGAAACACCACCCATTCTTGAACTGTCGACCAGCATTCTCGAGGGGTATGCGGGTTCAATGCTTGATACGATTGAGTTCTCGGTTAAAAACAATGTCGACCTATCTGAAATTAAGGTCTTGCCCACGTTGCCGTCCGGAGTTATCCTGGATGTCGAAAACCGCATAATCCACGGCGTACCCCTTGAAACCGCGAATGGCGAGTACTTCATTCGGGGACGAAACAAATGGGGGCCGGGAGAGGACGCGGTTCTCAAAGTGCGCATAGCGCCTTCCCGGCCTGCGACCCCCGCGTGGACAACCGGCCTCGGCTTTGTATCGCTGAAATGGTCGGCCGATCCCCGGGCCGCCGCCTACTCGGTGTACCGAAAGAACAAAACTGCGTTGAGCTATTCGGAACTGACCCAAACGACGGATACCTTTTATGTAGATGATAACCTCCCGCCCGGATCGGACTGGGCGTACTATCTCTGCGCAGTATCCGAAGGCGACTTGAAATCTTTGCCGGGCGACACCATACAGGTCTCATTGCCCGATTCCGCAACACCGGGAAATACGCCTCCAGTATTCTATCTTATTGAGGACAAACAACTTAACGAAAACGAGAAGCTGGAATTAAGCATTGCCGCCACCGACGCCGACGGGGACTCTATTCAACTGTTACTCTCCAGTGCACCGGCAGCTGCTTCGCTGGCCGACCTGAGCGGGGGAAAGGGACTTTTCAGTTGGCAACCCTCGTTCGAGGACGACGGTGAGCATCCGGTGCATGTAGTCGCCTGGGACGGGACCGATTCTGCTTATCTCGATTTCACCATTTCGGTACTCAAGGTCAACAGACCACCGGTTTTTGAGCAGTTGGGCAACCAGACCGCTGAAGAAGGAAAAGAACTGGTTATGACGTTTCAGGCAAGCGACCCCGACGGTGACTCGGTTGTTGTATCCATTGATGCCGAGGTGCTTCCCGAAGCAGCTCAGTTCGACGATAAGGGAAATGGCCTGGGCGAATTCAAATGGACCCCGCCATTTGGTACGACCGGCAACTATCCGATTATCGTCTTTGCCTCCGACGGTGTCGACAGCTCCTCGAGGTCCATTACAATCTCTGTCGGCGATGTCAACCGCCCGCCCGAACTCAGCCCCGTCCGCGACACAATAATCGATGAGTATCAGGAGCTTCGAATACCCGTAGTCGCCCGGGATCCCGACAATGACTCAATTACTCTCACGGCTGAAGGTCTTCCGCCGGAAGCACTTTTTGCCGACAACGGGGATGCTACCGGTGTACTACGGTGGACACCCAATTACTCGGATTCCGGAACTCACGAAAACATTCGAATCGTGGCACGCGATCTCACCGATGATCCCCTGACGGATACCGCGAGCCTGACGATACGGGTCCGCAATGTCGACCGGCCTCCCGTACTGGATTCCGTGGGCACAAAGAGCGTTCAGGAATTGCGGGAACTCTCTTTTTCGGCCGAGGCCGTTGATCCCGACGGTGACCCGGTGGTCTACTCGATCACCGGCGCTCATGCAAACGTACAATTCGACACGGCCTCGGGGTATTTCAACTGGAAGCCGGAGTACAATGATGCCGGGGCATATTATCTTACCATAACGGCAAAAGCGGGAGGACGATTCGACACGCAATCGTTTACCATTTTTGTCGAGAACTTCGACCGACCCCCGGTCCTCGATCCCGTAGCGGCCAAATCGGTAAATGAAGGGGACACCCTGCGTTTTGCTTTTTCGGCAAGCGATCCGGACGGCGATACAATCCTCTTTTCGGCTCCGGAAACGCCGAACCGGGCGAAACTGGACTCCACGACCGGCGTGTTCACCTGGGCTCCCGATCATACTCAGTCGGGGAGCTATACCATTGAGGTTTTCGCCCACGCCGGAGAGGCGTCCCACTCGCAGACGGTGAAAATACTCGTGAATGACGTCAACCTTCCACCCGAGTTCCTCGGTACCCCGCCTGCCACGGTCGGGAAGGCTAACTCGTACATGTACAGACTGGTAACGAACGATACCGACGGCGATTCGATTGTGGTTTCGCTTCTAAGAGGCCCGGAGGGTATGGCATTGAACGGAGACACGCTTTCGTGGCGTGTGAGCTGGACCGATCCGTACCAAATCGGCGAAAACGATTCCGACCTTGAAGTAAGCGTTGAAGCCCTGGACAGCCGGGGTGCCGCCGATACCTTGACATGGAAACTGGAAATCGT
>CAZEMW010000203.1:0-3626 GCA_964513105.1 uncultured Fibrobacterota bacterium | reverse complement strand
TGCCTGGATAACGAAATCCTTGGACGTACCCGATGGAATGATTCTTTGTGCCGTGCTTGACGAGGATTCCCTGTTTGCGCGCAACCTCAATGTCAACGCCACGGTATCCGCCAGGCTTGGTGGAAACGACTGGAAAGAGGTACTTGATCTAGGCGCGACAGAGGGTTTTATCAAAGATGTGAAAGCTGCCAATGGAAGACTATTTGTCCAGGCAAGACAAGGGGAGGACCAGATACCTTTGATTGTCGGCAGCTCGCCATCTGGTGATTCGCTTTCTGTTGAATGGCGGTGGCTAACCTGGCATCCCGGATTTCCGCGAGAATTCATCTGTGCCATGAACCCGAATGGGGACGTTTTCTCGGCCATTTGGCGCCCCAAAACTCAAATCGAAGGAGAGTATGTTCTTGCGGGGCCGGTCGGCGACTCGCTAATAGTCAAGAATGGGACTGATGAACGGTTTCGGGGAATGGTATCGACCGGCGAAAACGGGGTACTAATCGGGGACATAAACAGTTGGGTTTATGAAGACGGATGGCATTCATCCAACCTGCGGGGGGACCTCGTTACCATGAACAAGACCTACCCCGACACCGTTTACATTACCGACGACGCCACTATCGCGCGATACCGTTTTACGGGAGAAGGGTCGCTTCAGAAGGATGCCGATATTCGTTCGGACGTTACACCGTCACAAATCGAAGCGGCAACGGGTGCTGTTGGATGGCTTGTTGCCGACGACGGCACGCTGTATTTCACCGAAGACGGGTACGTCACTCTTGTCGAGCAGGATGTTCCGAAGGGGGGAGAACTCTTTCTCAACGTGAATACCCTGCGGCCGTTTTACGTTTCTCAAGAGACGCTATACTATTAGGCCCTAAGGGCGTTTTTGTTCACAGGGTTATGACGAGCCTGTTGCCCCCGGGGCGACTTCTACCGGGCGAAGTCCAGGTAGAAGCGTAGATTGTGCCTGTCCGAAATCCACGCTCGGTCGCTGAGTCCCGATGAAAAATCGGGAAAGTGTGGTGGATTTCTCCTGCGTATAAAGCTCTTCTTAGCCGGCTTAGTAGAACTTATGCGCTTTGGGTACAGTATCTCTCGAACAACCAGGAGACGGGGTTTTGCGAGGGCTCGGCACCTCAATTGTGCGCCAACAACTCGAATACATGAAGTCATGGGAAGGACTAACCGGACCGATGCGTAAACGTTGCTTACTGACAACAACCTTTTTTCTTCTGAAATCCTGCCCGGGAAACGCATTCGCCGAAGAGGAAATGGTAACCTGTCTGCCGATTCCCGGCGCCCCGGTGGTCGCCATTTCTATCGATCGTACCGCACCGAACCGAATTGTGGTTAGTACGAGAGACCATGGAGTGTTCTTCTCGAGTGACGGGGGGACCTCCTGGAATTTTCAGTTCGGAATCAGGCAAAACGCTGCCGAGCAGATTCCTTTCGACCCGGAGAACCGGAATCGTGTCTATATGGCCAACACTTATCGACGGTTTTCGGTGGGCAATGTCGAGACCGGCACGCTTTCGTATTTCCCCTCACTCGACGGACTCCCGCATCAGAAGCTCTTCGGGATAGCGTGCGGCCGACGGATAAAGGGGAGTCTCTACGGTCTCTGCCGAGACGGAAGCGTGAAGCCCTATCTGTTTACTCCCGAAGACAGCACATGGCATCTTATGATGGAAGGCCTTGAGAACGATTCCCTCAAAATCCACACTATCCACGAAAACCCCCTTGACTCCAACGTTTATTTGTCGACTTCCGAAGGGCTGTACGGTACCGGCGACAAGCCGGATGCCTGGACACTGAAGACATCGGCCATTTACAGATCCAACACGAACCTTGGGGTGTATAGTATCGCGGTCAACCAGGCCACAAACCAGATTGTGGGTCTGACCGATGATTCTCTGGTTTTCTATTCACCCCGGTACGACACCCTGTACGCCTTTCCCCGACCCGACAGCAAAAGCGTACAGGCTCTGGAGGTGGTGCATGACGAATCTAATACGGTCTTCGCGGTGGTAGATTTTCGACTGCACCGAGTAACCGGCGGCAGCGAGTGGGAGAAAATGCCCATAGACGCCTCAGTGTGGAGCCTTGCAACCGATCCGCAGAATCCCGACATTGTTTTCGCATGGGCCTATGAAAAGGGTTTGCATAAATCTGTCGATCGCGGCCGGACCTGGACAAATATCAACCAGGGCCTCAACTACTGGGCCGACATGAGTGACATTGCCGTCGACCATACCGACAACTCCATTCTGTATGTTGCTCTTCAGGATTATGTCATGAAATCGGAGGATCGCGGCCTGAACTGGAGACGTGCCGCTACTTTCTCCAACGCCCCGTATCGTCTCACGATGTCTCCCGCCGATCCCCGGGTCATATATGGTGGATGTTTCGGCAGACCGTTTCGCACTTTTGACGGGTTTGAAACAATGGACCGTTTGGTCGACGACAAGGTGAGGTTGGTGAGGGAGATTCGAATTCACCCGCTGAATCCGAAACTACTGTTTGCCCTTCCGTACGATGGCTCGGGATTGTCCCGCTCATCCGATTCGGGAGAAACATGGAGTTCTATACCTGCTCCCATCGAGGAAGGCAGGACGTATGAGTTTGTACTCGATCCGGACGATCCGGGGCACTTGCTTGTGCAATGCAAACTCCCTTCGGAAGACCTCGCGGCACTTGAGATTTTCGAAACGCTGGATACCGGTCGAACCTGGACCTCGGTGTGCGACTCCTTTTCGTACGAAGACATGCTGGTTGACCCGCATGCTGGTAACCTCATTGCGTATGATTACAAACACAATCCCTCGGTTGTTTACTCCGAAGACGGCCGCGAATGGGCAGGCATGGACACAGCCGCGCTAGAACAAATCACGCGTTTTGCAGTCAGTCCCCATACGCCCGGCATACGAGTCGGGGCATCGAAGGACGGCAGTATCCCGATAACCATAAACGATGGGCAATACTGGTATGACCTGTCGTCCCGCTTCCCCGCAGGGGCACACGTTGAACGGTTCCGGTTCGATCCGGTTGATGAAAACTGTCTGTATGTGATCACCCGGGAATACGGTCTTTTCAGAGTACGGCTCGACCTGATTCCCGACGACGAAACCGGCTCTGAAAAACCGGCCCCGGATCACCGGCCGGTTTGGGGGGACGTTCCTATTCGTATTCGGCATGGAAAACTACGCCTGGAGGAATTGCCCTTTGCCCCGGAACGATTACGGCTGTACTCTGTTGGCGGACGCCGTGTGCTCGATCAGAGGACCTGTCCGGGAAGACTCCGCTGTACCGTGCCGGTCGGCGAGGTGCCGACCGGTATGTATGTACTGAACATCACGGGACGTAATGAATCGACCGTCTGCCGATTCACAAAGAAGATTTCAATAATGCACCCGACCGAATGACAGAGCCGGCAAAGCCGGATACCTCGGCATTTTCCCGATTAATGATCGGGAAAGTGAAGCGTGGATCTGCCGAATAATGGTGCCTGTCCGGAAGAGCCCGAACCGGAACTCGAACGGAGCGTTTCAGACGGACGCCAAAAATCGCCTCATTTGGCGGGACCGAAAAAAAAGAGCTGCAGTAATCGTACTCCTGCAGCTCCTATT
>CAZEMW010000202.1:1275-6672 GCA_964513105.1 uncultured Fibrobacterota bacterium | reverse complement strand
AACTCGTGCCTGTCCGAAAACACCCGTTCATCGAGTCCCTAACTGACTTCGGGAAGATGAACCCCTGTTTCCGGCCGAAAACGGGCAGGCACTCACTACAGATAATCCCGAATAATCGTGCCGACTGCTTCAGGCGAAAGGCGAACCGGATTGTTTTTGCATCCTGCCGTCTCTGCAATACGCTCGATATCGGTTTCTCCGACCCCAAACGAACCCAGCCGTGGTATCATCAAATCCTCCCGCAGTCGGTACAGCGTGTCGACAAGCCCTATGCGGTCTGGAGGATCGCCGAACGTTTTGCTCACCATTTGCCCCAGTTCATCATATTTCCGCAACGCTTCGGTCTGTCCGGCCCCCAGGCATTCCTCTATAGTTATTTTCGTCGCCGGAGGAAGCAATATTGCACAAACCATCCCATGCGGTATCCTGAACAAGCCCCCGAGTACCGAAGCCGCTCCATGAACGACTCCCAGCCCTGCGTTGGCCAGGGCAATCCCGGATATCATGGCTCCGTAACTGATTTTCTCGCGAACCGACGGATCATCGGGGCGGGTAAGTGTTGCGGATATCAGATTCATGGCAAGGGGAGCGATGGCGGATCGGCATAGAGAATCGGTCATGGGGGAGGCTCCGGTAGAGACAAATGCCTCCAGCAATTGCGTAAGAGCATCCATTCCTCCCGCTGCGGTGACATCCGGGGGACAGGTTGTGGTCAGGGCGGGATCTACGACTGCGAAATCGGGCACGTAGGCTTCGTGTCGAAGAGATTTTTTGAATCCTTGTGGTCCGGGGCGACTCAGGACCGCGTTTTTGGTAGCTTCGCTACCGGTTCCTGCCGTGGTGGGCACCGCGATACAGGGTTTTGTTGTTCCCGGCGGGCGGTGTGTGCCAACCCCTTCGAGATAGTCGACGGTATTCCCTTCGGTGGTAAGCATTGCCGCCACGGCTTTCCCGGCATCGATCACGCTTCCGCCGCCGATGCCCACGACGATATCGATTCTGGAATCCACTACGGTCGAAACGATCCGGTCCACCGCCTCCGGGGAGGGCTCTCCGGAAACGGAGGCGAGGTGACAAACGAATTGTTTGCTTTCGAGCGAAGAGGACAGTTCAGCCAGTCGGCCGGAGTGTTTCAAGGAAGATCCACCGGTGATCAGCAGTATGTTCTCAGCCGTGGGAGGGACAAGACCGGCTACGCCGCCGAAAGTGCCGATCCCGAATCGGATTACGGGAGTGCGGGTAAACTGAAATGGTTCCGACATGCCCTGTTCCTTCTATTTACGGGTGAATCCCGGTGAACCTCACACCCTTTCGGGGTTCAGCCATCCAACCGGCCACCTTTGCCCGCCAGGTACGGTAGTGCGGTGTCTCCTTGTGCAACGAGGCAGCTTCATCGGACTCGTACGCTTCATACAACAGAAAGTACGATGGGTTGTCTTCGCTCTGCAAAACATCGAACCGTATGTTTCCGCGTTCCTTCACGGATGCATCGCGGTTCTCGCTTGTTGCCTTTTCAAACTCTTTTATGTGTTCGGGTTTCACGTACACATGAACTACGGTTACCACCATCGTCTACCTCCCGTTCGCTAATCTCTTCGGCAAAATCATTCCCGGGAGTGAAACCGATCGAAAACCGGTTACTCTCTCGAATATAGGATATGTCTTCCCGAGCGACAATTCCTCGATTTCGGCTGTCAAAACTTGCCGGGATCGTGTCGCGGATACCATACTTATCATCTAATCAAACGGCTCGATTTGGTAGGATTTTCTGGGAGAAGCTGCCTGAGAATTCGTGGTTTCGTCTTTTCCGGAACAGGAGAGGGGACAAGGGACCGATACAAATCGAGAATCACGCATACCAAAAACAGGCATATTGTTTGCTTAAGGTTGGGTCCGCATTTCCACTGGATAAACCAAAAAACATTGAGAGGGATGGACACGTCAATGGCAACCGACACCATGAACGATTCTCAGATTAGAGAAATTGTCGAATCCGAAAGCCGTGATCCATTTGCGATTCTTGGCATGCACGTTGTGCCGCAAGGAATCGTGGTCCGGGCATTTATGCCTCAGGCAGTCGGAGTCAAGATTCGTGAAAAGAGCACCGGAAAAACGCGAAACATGGAGAACCACGACGGGCTCGGCTTTTTCTCAGCAGTCTATCCTCGACGGAGAAAAGTGTTCGACTATGAGCTGGTGGTCGAGAAATCCGACGGCTCGACGGAGACGATTGAGGACACCTACCGATTTCCTCCGGTGATGAGTGAAGATTCCCGCTTTTTTTTCAATGAAGGGAATCACCAGCGGTTGTATGACGATCTGGGCTCACATATCCGTACGATCGACGGGGTTTCGGGGGTTGTCTTTGCCGTATGGGCTCCAAATGCCCGTCGCGTATCGGTTGTCGGATCGTTCAACGACTGGGACGGGCGGCGTCACCCCATGCGATTGCTGGGCTCTTCGGGTATCTGGGAGGTCTTTATCCCGGGGCTCGACGTCGGCACTGTTTACAAGTATGAAATAAAAACGTCGGACGGGCACCTGGTACTGAAGACCGACCCGTGCGGGTATCTTCAAGAGCCTTTCCCGTATCACGGCAGCATTGTTGCCGATCTGGACGATTTCGTCTGGGACGACAAAGAGTGGATGGAGGAGCGTCACGAGCGCGATCGACTGAATCAGCCGATGACAATCTATGAACTGCACCTGGGCTCCTGGCGGAAATCCGGACCGGGTGAGGAGGATTGTCTTAACTATCGTGATCTTGCCGAGGAGCTTGTTGCCTACCTTGACGAAGCCGGTTTTACCCACGTGGAACTGATGCCCGTTCAGGAGCACCCGTATGTTCCTTCATGGGGATATCAGGTTGGCGGTTTCTATGCACCCAATCATCGGTTTGGGACCCCGGAGGACTTTCAGTACTTTGTCGATTATCTGCATCGGCACGGCTTCGGCGTAATCATGGATTGGGTATCGGGGCATTTCCCGAAGGACGAGTATGGGCTGGCGCGGTTCGACGGTACGCACCTGTATGAGCATATGGATCCCCGCGAGGGGGAGCATGAAGACTGGGGAACGCTGATTTTTAACTTCGGGCGGCATGAAGTCCGCAATTTCCTCAGTGCAAACGCGCTGTTCTGGCTTGATAGATTTCACCTTGATGGTTTGCGAGTGGACGCAGTGGCCTCGATGTTGTACCGGGATTACAGTCGTAAACACGGGGAGTGGATACCGAACGTCTACGGCGGCCGGGAAAACCTCGAAGCCATGGAATTCCTTCAGTCAATGAATCATCTGGTGCACGATAAATTTCCCGGTGTGGTCACTATCGCCGAGGAAAGCACAGCCTGGCCGATGGTATCACGGCCGACTCGTCTGGGAGGACTCGGATTTACCTATAAATGGAACATGGGCTGGATGCACGATATCCTCGAGTATTTTTCTCAGGATCCCGTCTATCGAAAGTATCATCATAATCAGATTACATTTGGTCTGTGGTACGCATTCAACGAAAATTTTGTTCTGGTCCTTTCGCACGACGAAGTGGTACACGGGAAACGAAGTCTGCTCGAGAAAATGCCGGGAGATATTTGGCAGAAGTACGCCAACCTTCGTGCTCTGTATGCCTTCATGTACGGGCACCCCGGCAAGAAACTGATATTTCAGGGCGGTGAGATCGGTACCCACAAGGAGTGGGACCCGTTACAGTCGATTGACTGGCATATACTCACTAATGAAGACGACGGATACCATCATCACGGGTTGCTGCAACTGATGTGTGATCTGAACCGTTTGTACCGAACGGAATCGGCGATGTGGGAGCAGGATTTCAATCCCGACGGGTTTTCGTGGATCGATCACTCCGACCAGGACAACAGTGTCGTTTCATTTATCCGTCGTGCGAACGATCCGCAGGACGAGATAATCTTTGTCTGCAACTTCACGCCGGTTGTTCGAGCCGGGTACCGAATCGGCGTTCCCGTACCGGGGTTTTACCATGAAGTGCTCAACAGCGATGCGGTTGAATATGGGGGTTCGGGCAGCGGGAACATGGGAGGCGTGCATTCCGAACCGCAGCCGTGGCATGAACTGGGACAATCGGTTGTCCTCACGCTTCCGCCGTTGGGAGTGCTGGTACTGAAGCGAAGGTAAAGGATCTGAATATGCCCGAATCGCCGGCCCCGGTCGGGCGATTTCGGCATTTGGATTCTGGATCGGATAGATATCTACACAAGCGTCCCTGTGTGTTCTGCATAGGGAATGCCACCACAGCAGGAAGGGGAGTTCGTCACATGAAGCAGATTTACCGACTCAGTCGGGACAAGAGAATTGCCGGAATTTGCGCGGGGCTCGGGGACCGATACTCGATCGATCCGACGCTGGTTCGTCTTGCGCTCGTATTTTTGACCGTGCTGACCGGCATTTGGCCGGGTATAGTAACCTATCTGGTCGGCTGGGCTATTATTCCGGAGTATGAAGAACCCCCGGCAAAACCGGAGGACTCAGACTCTTCGGAATTAGACACTCAGTAGACCGATTCCGAGCATGAAACGACCGAGCGAAGCGGTACTGCCGGGTTCGGCGTTATGTTCCGAAAAAGTGTGCAAAAAAGCGCCGAATGCATTTTCGCATTCGGCGCCTTTTTATACTGTCTCGGTGGTGCTGTATTCGGGTCCGCGACTCGCCGCATGGGGTTTTCGGACAGGCACTAGTTGGCAGATCGAGGCGAAATCTGCAGGCATAGAAAATGCTTGTACTGTGTCTCGAATTACACCGTCCACGGTCCGTACGTCGGTTGGGCTTCAGGACTGGCGGAAAGATTGTGAAGCTTGGGGGGGGATACATCATGAGCGAAGACGTATCGACACAGAGCCGGAGGCTGTATGTTGGGGAATCGGGACCTCTTCCATATCTGCTGTCGCTTCCACCCGGAACCGATTTCCAGTCATATCCTATGATTGTGTTCCTGCACGGTCACGACGAAGGGGTTCCGACTCGGATAGATAAGGCACTGACTCGTCACGGCCCTTTGTACGAAGGGTGTCCACGCTGGGTGGGGGAGCATTTCATCGTCATTGCTCCGCAACTGCCTGAAAGGGGCGATCTGTGGTATTTGCAGTCCGATGCGGTCCTTGAAATCTCCCATCAGGTGCAGGAAATCTACCAGGGGGATGCAAGTCGCCGGTATCTGACCGGTTTCAGTTTTGGTGGCAACGGCGTTTTTGATCTTGCCCTCGAACAGTCCTGGGCCTGGACTGCCCTCTGGGCGGTAGATCCAACGCGGGTGCCCGATACCGACCCGGGAACCCCGATTAGGCTTTCGTCGGGAGCGGTATCGCGTCGAAGACATCGGGCCTACGAGGTGCGACTCGGACTCGCCGCTCCGGGTGAGCTTCC